>JBFHWR010000138.1:0-9689 GCA_041599395.1 Gemmatimonadales bacterium
GAGCACGACGAAGACGGGAATACCGTTTGGGTCCTGAAGCGGCAGGATCGGTTGCATATCGTCAGATGACTTGCCGGAACTCCCGCTGTACTCGGATGTGGGAAGCCAAGGGGTCGTACACGGTGCACGGTGCACTGTGCACTGTGCACTGCGCACTACGAACGGCGAATCCGTGGACAACTCACCCTCCCGACTCCCGCCTCCACAAATGAAAGTCGATAGTCTACCCACTCCCGCGTTGCTCCTCGACCTCGACGTCCTCGAGTCGAACCTCGATCGGATGGCGGAACGCGCCACGACACTCGGCGTGGCCCTCCGACCCCACGTCAAGACGCACAAGTGCATCGAGATCGGCAGAGAGCAGTTGCGTCGCGGCGCCTCGGGCGTCACGGTGGCCACCTTGTATGAGGCCGGTGTGTTCGCGGACCACGGATTTGACGATATCACCTGGGCATTCCCCCTCATCCTCAACCGCATCGACGAGGCAAAGCGGTTGGCAGACCGTGTCACCTTGCGGTTAGTCGTCGACTCGCACCCAGCGGTGAAGGCGCTGGAACAGACCGATTATCCCTTTCACGTGTGGATGAAGGTGGACTGCGGGTATCACCGCGCGGGTGTCGACCCGCAAAGTGATGACGCGATTACAGTCGCTCGTGCACTGACCGATTCACCGAAACTGGTGTTTGACGGTATCCTGACGCATTCGGGGCATTCCTATCACGCCCGCGGAGACGCGCTTCCGCGAATCGCAGAAGAAGAGCGGCACGTCATGGTGGACCTCGCCGAGCGCTTGCGGGGAAAGCGTATTCCCGTGCGGGAGATCAGCGTCGGATCGACCCCCGCGATGAACGCGGCTGCAAGCTTGGATGGAGTGACGGAGGCACGGCCCGGTAACTACGCGCTGTACGACTTCTCGCAGTCAGTCATCGGCTCCTGCACGGTGCAGCACTGCGCGGCAACCGTGTTGGCCAGTGTGGTGTCGACCCATCCGGCGCTCGGACATAGCATCATCGACGCCGGCGCGCTCGCGCTTTCGAAAGACACGGGACCGGAGGATTCACCGCATCGCACCATGGGAGAGATCTTTGCCGAGTACGGAGCCGGCACGCTGAGACCCGACGTCCGTGTCGTCTCCGTGAGCCAGGAACACGGTTTTCTCTCCGCCCCGATCCCCATCGGCTCGCGCGTGCGTATTCTCCCGAACCACTCGTGTCTGACGGTCGCACAGTTCGACGAGTTTCACGTGGTCCGGGGAGAAGAAGTCGTTGATACGTGGAAGATTTGGAGAAGCAGGACGTAGTAGAAGAATGGGAGTGGGGAGCAGGGAGCGGGACCAGACGAGGTCGGTTTGGATTCCACGTGACAAGGGGAGCCACGAGGCCTACGCTCTCCTCAAGGTTTGATGCCCTTGTCACGTTCGGCGTCAGAGCCTTGATCCGTCTGGTCCCGCTCCCCGCTCCCCGCTCCCCGCTCCCCATGTACGCTCAGAACTCACAACAAATACCGGAAGTTCGACCCTCCCGTGTGGCGTACCTCGTTCAACGCTCATACACCACCTTCCCACCGACCATCGTCAGATCGACCGTCACATTTTCTATCTCGACCGGATCGATCGACAGAATGTCATCTGATAGCACAACCAGGTCGGCGAGCTTGCCGGGTTCCAACGACCCGAGTTGATCTTCCAGGAAGCTGGCGTAGGCGTTGGCGGAGGTATACGCCTCGAGCGCTTCGGCCACGGTGATCTTCTGCTCGGGCACCCAGCCGGACGGATGGGCGCCGTCGAGTGTTCGTCGTGTCACGGCGGCGTAGATCCCGAGCAGGGGATTGAGTGGCGCCACGAACCAATCACTGCCAAATGTCAGCGGGGCCCCGGCATCGATGAGATCGCGGAACGCGTACGTGGTCTTGATCCGTTCCGCGCCGATGCGCTTCTCGGCCCACCGGCCGTCATCAATGGCATGGTATGGCTGCATCGACGGGATCACGCGCTGGTCGCCCATCCGCCGTATGGCGTCGCGCGTGAGGTGCTGCGCATGCTCGATGCGGAACCGGCGGTCCCGCGGGCCGTTGGTCTGCTCCGCTTCGCGAAACACGTCGAGCAGCCAATCGTTGGCCCGATCTCCGATGGCGTGGACAATGACGTGCAGGCCAGCTGCGTCCGCCTCGATGATCGACTGCCTGAGCGAGGCGCTATCCGTCACCATCAATCCCGCCGTAGACGGGTCGTCGTCATACACGTCGTAGAACCACGCCGTGGTCGAGCCGAGCGACCCGTCGACAAACGCTTTTACCCCACCCCAGAATAGCTGCGAGTTCCCGCGCCCCTCGTCGCGAACGTAGTCGGCAAGGCGCTCCCAACCGGCGAGCGGCACCACGGCATAAACCCGGACCGCGAGATCGCCTCGCGCGGCCGCCCGCCGGTAGGTCGCCAGTCCGTCCCACGAGCCCATGTCCGTGACGAGCGTGACCCCCAAACTGAGCGCGTGGTCCTGGGCAGCCTGAAACGCCCGATCCAGCTCCGGCTCGGAGCGCGGGGGAATCGCATCGTAGATCAGTTGCTGCGCGGCATCCTTGAGTATTCCCGTGGGACGACCATCCCCGTACCGAACGATTTCTCCGCCATCCGGAGCGACCGTCTCAGACGTGATCCCGGCCAGCTCGAGCGCCCTGGTGTTGGCAAGGCCCATGTGTCCGTCGAGACGGTTCACAAAGACCGGAGTGGTGAGTGTCAACGAATCGATCCAATCCCGACGCGGCAGCTCGCCACCCCAATTCTCGTGATCCCACGTGCCGCCCTGGATCCATTCGTCGGGGTTCGCCTGAGCAAATGCGCCAATTCGCGCCGCAAATTCCTCCGGACTGTCCGCGTCCCGAAGCTGCACGCTGGCCAGGCCAAACCCGCCGATAAGGAAGTGGGTGTGATTGTCGATGAAACCGGGCACCACTCGCCGGCCGTCCAGGGCAACGCGACGAGTGCGCGATCCGGCAAGCTGCGCGATCTCATCGTCCAACCCGACAGCGAGAATCCGGTCCCCCTTGATGGCGACGGCCGTTGGTGCGGGCTCCGTCCCAGCTCCTGCGCCGGCCCAGATAGTACCGCCGGTAAGGACGAGGTCCGCTTGTTCGGTTCCTGGGTCGCAAGCAGTCATGGCGGCAAATAGGAAACCAGCTCGGGCTGGGATTGGGAAACGCATGAGCAACGTCCAACGTTCAACGTTCAAACTTTCAACCTTCAACGCCCAAGGTCCAACGTCGAAGAACCGAGGTTCACCGTCCAACGGTCCAAACGTATCACGCCAACGTTTCAAGATGAACGCCGAGCCGCTTACCACCCAACCCATAACCCCTATCTCCTAGCTCCTAGTTACAACCCGCGAGTGACCGCTCACTTGCGGGCCAAACCGGCCCATTTTCAGACCAAGTCGACCCGCCCACGCCCCGACCGGCTACTGTGCCTCAATCCTGGCCCGTCGTGCTGTTGTAAATTTCTGTATGACAAATACTTAGCCCACCTTCCCCAACCATCCTGAACCCGGTAAAATTAGGGCATGACTTTACGCCCGGTTTATGGGCATGAAGCCACACTGCGCCGGCTGGGGGCGGCACTCGCTTCCGGCCGGTTCCCACAGGCGTCCCTGTTTTCCGGGCCTCCGGGATCCGGCAAGCAACGCCTGGCGTTATGGGCTGCCCAGGGATTCCTGTGCGACGACGGGCCGGCGGCCCCGTGTGGTCAATGCCCGAGTTGCCTTAAGGTGCTCGGCCTCACGCATCCGGACCTGCATTGGTTCGTGCCTATCACGCGACCAAAGTCGGGTGACGCGAAGAAGCAGCTCGAGGCCGTGAAAACGCTTCTGGCAGAGGCGATGGAGGAGCGCCGCCAGAACCCGCTCGACGTGAGCGAGGACGGCATGGTGAGCCATCCTCTCGCGTCAATCAGGCTGCTGCAGCGGGTCGCCAGCGTTACGCCGTACATGGGACGCGTAAAAGTGATCGTGCTAGGGAGAGCCGAGCGGCTGATCGTTCAGGAGGCCAGCCACGAGGCGGCCAACGCGCTCCTCAAGGTGCTCGAGGAGCCGTCCCCGAAGACGATCATCATGCTGACGACGTCGGAGCCACAGTCACTGCTGCCAACGATCCGTTCGAGGCTCGTGCCCGTACGGGTCGGGCCGGTGACCGATGACGCCGTACGGGCGTTTCTCGAGCGCGAGGTGAGCCCGCCCTTGAAAGGTGCGCATCTCGAGCAGCGGACAGTCGCCGCAACCGGATCGATCGGTCGCGCGTTGAGCGGAGCCGAGGAAAGCGGGGAGCAGAAGGCGGCGGACAGGTTTCTGGATGCGGTACGGAGGAGAGACGGAAGCTGGAGCCTCCTGGCCCTACAACAAGCGCCGTGGGCCGCGCGAGGGAACTTTACGGGCATGCTCGAGGCATTGGCATTGACACTGCGGGACGGATTCAAGACCCGCGTTGCACATGGCGACGCGGCCCCCAACTGGCTCGACGCGATTCACCGGGTTGAAGAGCTTCGGGAGGAAGCGCAGGGGAACGCGAATCCGCAGCTCGCCCTGGCGGTTTTGGCCAACGACTTGGTGGAGTTGAAGTTGTGACGCTCTCTCACGTTGACGAATGGGGCCGGGCCCGGATGGTCGACGTCGGGGATAAGCCATCCACCGTGCGGACTGCGCGGGCCGAAGGGTGGATCCGCATGTCCCCTGACGCCTACGCCATGGTCGAGAGCCATTCGGGACCAAAGGGCGACGTGCTGTCCACCGCGGAGTTGGCGGGCACGATGGGCGCCAAGCGCACGGCGGATCTGGTTCCGCTGTGCCACCCCATCGGTCTGGACAACGTCCGCGTCGTTGCCGAGCTCGATGGCGCGCTCCCGGGAGTGCGAATCGAAGCCCGGGCAAAGGCCGTAGGACGTACTGGGGTCGAAATGGAGGCCCTGACTGCCGTGACGGTGGCCCTGCTCACGGTGTATGACATGGTGAAGGCAGCCGGTCACGACCTCGAAATCGAGGCGGTTCGGCTATTGGAAAAGACTGGCGGAACCAGCGGCGACTGGAAGCGGTCGTCCGGGAGCTAGGCCAGCACATACAAAGGATGGAAAGAACACATGTTTGATATCAAGCGGCTTGCCAGCCGCGTACGTAACGGCACACAACAAGGCTGGATGCGATTATCCGCCACGCAACGCCTCATGGTGCGCGGGATCGGCGTTTCCGCAGCCATGTTCGGACTGGCGACGGTCGTGGGAAGCGCAAAACAAGTGACCCACCAAATCGGCCAGCCACCCACGTATACTGGAACCGCCGTGTCCAACGCGCCGCGTGGCGCGGAGTCTGACTCGGCGCTGGGACAAGTAGAATTGCTGCGGCTCAAGCTGGCCCGCGCCAATGACGTGATGAGATTTTCGTCGCGCTACGGCATCCCTGCGGATCTCGCCTCATTGGTTTACGACGTCGCGCTCGGCGAAGGGATCGATCCCGAGCTGGCATTCCGGCTCGTGCATCTCGAGAGCCGGTTTCGCCCGCGGGCCACGAGCTCAGCTGAAGCGTACGGGCTCGCGCAGGTGCAGGTGGGGACTGCCAAGTACTACCTGCCCGGAGTCACGGTGGAGATGCTCTACGAACCCGAAACGAATCTGCGAATTGGGTTTCGGTACTTGCGTGACCTATTGGAGCGCTACGACGACGTAAAGCTTGCCCTGCTCGCCTACAACCGGGGGCCGGGCAGAGTCCAACAGCTCATGGGCCAAGGACGTGACCCGTCAAACGGGTACGCGAGCCAACTCATGGAAGGGTACGTGGGGACGTTTTAGTTTAGGTGGTAGGTGGTAGGTGGTAGGTGGTAGGTGGCAGGCGTCAGGTGGATAGGGTTTAGGGGGAGACAACAATGAAGGGCCCGGAAAACCCGGGCCCTTTCGTTTATCACTCGGTGCTAACTCCAGACACCTAGCACCTAGCACCTAACACCTAACACCTAACACCTAATCACGGAGAACCCGTCCCAACCGTAAGCCGCTGGCCCACGCGGAGGAAGGAACTCCGGTGGCTGATTCCGTTCCAGCGTCGCAGGTCGCTCACCCGAACCCCGTGTTTCTTGGCGATCGACCAAAGACTGTCCCCCCGGCGCACGGTGTACCGTCGCCGCGCCTGCACCGGCCGAGGTGCCGACCGCGGGTTCGCACGGGCCGCAGTGCTGATCGGAATGACGACTCGCTGATCGACGCGAAGTCGCCGGGGCTGAATTCCCGGATTCGCCGCCATGATGAGCTTGACGCTCACGCCGTAACGCTCGCCGACGATCCCCAGCGTTTCGCCTTTGCGGATGGTGTGCTCCTTGAAATTCACCCGCTCGCTCGCCGGTAGATCCATGTACCGCCGTGCGACCTCGGTTCCGGTCTCGCGTGGAACTCGCACGATCGAGCTCTGCCCTGGTGGCGTGACACCCCGGTAATACCGCGGATTCAGCTCGACCAGCGCCCTTGTGGTTGTGTCAGCGAGACGGGCGAGTACGTCGAGCCCGGTGGCGTCGGGCACGGTGATTTCGTCGAACACCAGCGGATCCAAATAGGGGATACTGTCGAAACCGTGCTCCAACGGATCCTTTGCGAGCATCGCGCCGGCGATGAGCTTCGGGACGTAGTCTTTCGTTTCACGGCGCAGGTATCGACCGTCATAGAGTGCAAAGAACGTCGCGTCCGACTGCAGCGAATCTTGCGGTCCCAGTCTCCGGATTCCGCGCGACACCCTGCCGGGCCCGCCGTTGTAGGCGGCGGCGGCCAGATACCATGATCCAAAACGTTGTTTCAAGTCCGAGAGGTGACGCGCCGCCGCATCGGTCGCCAAAAACGGATCTCGGCGGTCGTCGACCCATTCAGTGACGGTGAGGCCATAATTGTGCGCAGTGCTCGCAATGAACTGCCACATGCCTACGGCGTTTGCGCGAGAAACCGCCGTGTTGGAATAGCCGCTCTCAATCAGGCCGAGGTACACCAAGTCTTCGGGAATTCCCTGCCGTCTGAATCGGTTTCGGATCATGCCCTCGTAGCGGTTCAGCCGACCGAGCCAAATGTGAAACCGGTCCCGAGACGGGCCCAAGAAAAAATCCTTGTAGTATTCGACACGACGATGTGACGCGAAGGACTCGACGTCGATGTCGAACGTGGGACCACTCGCGCTTGCTGCACCACCACCGAGGGAATTACCCACGCGCGCAGTGGTACTTGGATCGATGTGATCGGAAACCGAGGTCGAGACGACACCGCGAACGTGCGCTCCGCCTTTGGCGAGGCTGCCGAATTCGAGCGTTTGCAGCGCGCGCAGCGCATCGGCGTCGGCAGCGGAATCTTCGGGGGTCGGCTCCGGCGCGACGACAGCGACAGGCATAGGCGCTGCACGCGGTGCGGCTTCCGGTTCAATCGCAATCGGTGTGACAGGCGACTGCGCGCATCCGAGCGCAACCAACAACCCGATTGGTGTTACAAGCACATTCACGTTGTGTCGATTCATGGTCTGCACCCTAATTCGGACATACTTGATGCACGAACCGTGCCGAGCTGCCACTACTACGACCGCTTCGCTCCGAACGGAACTTCGAGCTGCTTACTTGGGTTCTCTTCGATCGTCCGAAGAACGTCGACGTCCAATCGCGGCTTTCCATGCTCGTCCAGCAAGACGGAGATCAGCAGAATCTGCCCATCCATCAACGTGACCCTGAGGACACGGCAATCCGAACGGATCTCGACCTCATCGACCGTACTCCCCTTGAGCTGGCCGACAGCTTCGGCAATACGGCGGAGATCCTGAACCGGAGCGATGGTCACAGTGTTTGATTGTGTCGAACTCAGGACATCGTTTGGACGAGCATTTCTCTGAGAGCCTCGTCCGTGAGCCGTTCAGCTTCTTGGAACAATGAAGATTTGGAATCGGATTCGATTGGCGCGGCCGTCCATATCGCGCGCCGCGGCTGATCTTTGTCAGCCGGGCGGAATGATAACATCAAGCGCCAGTACTTTGCGTTCGCCTTCCATTCGGCCGCCGCCTGCACGTTCCAGATCACGCCGTCCTGGTCGATCTTTCTCCACGCCATCGAGTCGAAACCTCGGAAGGAGGTGGGGGAGCGGAAACCGGATCGGAGAATATGTGACCCCCTGCTCAAGGCGGTCAAGGTTACCGCCCCAGCCCCAGGGCGGCAAGATCCGCCCCCGTGTCGAGATCCCGGAGCGGCTCGAGCAACGACGCTCGTAGCTGCCATTTTTTGCACGTTTGCAACGTGACGCGTAACACATCAGCCGTGCTCCATGGCACGGCCCGAAACAGCTCCGGGTGCGGCGTGGAGAGCCCGATGAGGTAGTACCCCCCGTCCACAGCGGGCCCCAAGACCACGTCTGCACCCCTATTCCCCTGTTCCTTTACCGTTGGGCCTCCACCGAGCGCGTCTACGGCAGCCCGGACCGTCTCGGCCGTAACACCCGGCGCGTCGGCCCCAATCGTTACCACCGGTCCGGCCCCCTCGCTCAGATGACAATCGAACGCATTCGTAAGCCTCGCGCCCAGATCTCCCTCGGGCTGCGGACGAAACTCGGCCGCCTCACTGAGCCACGACCGTACCGCGTCTTCCGCGTCCGGCGGGTCAAACCAAACGCACACCGAAAACTCCTTCGCCACCTGTCGCACCACGCGTTCTCCAACGTCCTTGTACGCGGCAAGCGCGCGCGCGGAGCCGACTTCTGCAGCCAGCCGCGTCTTTGCACTTCCGGCAAGGGGCGCCTTGGCCAAGACGGCGACAACAGTCATTTCGGTTCCGGCCGGTACCACCGGGCGAGTCGCGCCGGCGGCACTCCCATGAGATACGCCGCCATCATCCCCGCGTTTCTGACCCAGGTTCTGTACGGGCCTTCCCGCTTCCAGCGCCGGTTCGACACGATGAGCGACGCCGGTAGCCTCCGCAAACCACTTTGGCGCCGGACGGCGCGGATCATCGCCACGTCCTCCATCACGGGGAGTTCCGGAAACCCACCGACCGCCTGAAACAGCGAGCGCCGCACCAACAGACCTTGATCGCCGTACGGCAATCCTCCGACCCGGTCTCGCACCAACGCGCCGAACTCGACCAACCGAAACCACACGCCGTTCCCCTCCAGCGCGAACCGCCACACTGCCGCCATCGCGTTGGCGTCGCGTACGAGTGACTCCAGCGCATCGCGTGCCGCGCCAGGCATGCGGACGTCTGCGTGCAAGAAGCACAGCCACTCACCGGCAACGGCCTTCGCGCCGACATTCAGTTGCCGTGCCCGTCCGGGTGCGCTGAGCACGACGCGGGCGCCCGCTGCGCAGGCGACATCGGTTGTGCCGTCATCGGAACCGCCATCGACGACGACGACGTCGATGACGCACGAGACGTTTGCCACGTCTTCGAGAATCCCGCTGACCATATGGGACTCACGGAGGGTTGGGATGACGACTCCAACGGTCGTCATGGTACCGGGGAGGGTGCAGCGCGCTCCGCGTCAAACCTGCGCCCACCGAGAGCAAGCGGTGGACACGTCGTGCGACCGAGTCCGGCCACGATCAACGACCCGACGTGAATACCGCGGTGTCGTTCAAGGTCCAATCGTAGTCGTTGAATTCGAGTTTGGGTGCAGCGGCTTGCCGCAGATATGCGGCGTCGCCTTCCGGCACATA
>JBFHWR010000139.1:0-9650 GCA_041599395.1 Gemmatimonadales bacterium
CGAACCATCACCGCAAGCGACAAGCTCAGATTGGTTATGTGGGGAAAGGGATGGCCCGGTGCGCGCGTGATCGCGTGCGGCGTGAGCAAAGGGAATACCTGTTCCGTGAAGTACTTCTTGAGAAAAGCACGTTTATCCTCATCAAGATCGGCCCACCTAAGGATGCGAATCCCCTGGTCGGCCAGCGCCGGCAAGCACCCTTCCTCGAGACAGCGTTTTTGCCGGTTGAGCATGTACCGCAGGCGCACCGCAATGGCGTCCAGCCGTTCGTGCGCGGCCATCCGGTCGAGACCCCGCTCTGACTTTCCGTCCGCCACAGCCCGTCGCAACGCCCCCACCCGAACCATGAAGAACTCGTCCAGATTGCTGCTGAAGATCGAGAGAAAGCGAACGCGAGCCAGCAGCGGGACCTCGGGATCTTCCGCCATTTCGAGGAGACGCTGATTGAATTCCAACTCGCTCATTTCCCGGTTCAGAAACTGTACTGCGACTTTCTCCTCGAGATCGAGCTGCTCCGGCGCAAGCACCGGCGCGCGCAAGGCATCTCGCGCGTACAACGGATCCGGTGGTTCCGTCGCACCGGCAGCGCTCAGCTCCGCAAACGCCTCCGACCGGGCGACAAACGCGAGCGCCGCGAGCGTCTTGGGATCGCGGAGCGCCGGTGCACCCGGGAGACTGAACAGCTCTTCGTACGGCACCCACACCAGCCCGCTCTGCGCCATCGCATCCGGGTTGTCCAGCGCGTCCCGCGCTATCCAGACTTCGAGCGCCGGGGATCCTGGGCTCGCCGCCAACGTTTCGAGCAGCTGGAGGTCCGTCGACTCGTCGCAGATCACGCCCGCACCCAGGCTCCGACTCGCATCCTCGCCGCGACCCTCCTGCAACGGAAGCGTCAACACCCCGTCTGCGAATCGCATGGCGATGTGACCGTTCTTGATCGCCACGAGTGTGACTTCGGGAATCGCGGTCACGGCATCGCCGGGCAGGTCGCCCTCCATCGCGCTCAGCAGATCTTCAGCCCGCTCGAGCTTGCTCGCGAGATTTGGTCTCAGCCCGTGTTGCTCCTGCAGGGCATCGGCGAGCTCTTCGAGTTTCGGGCCGCCTCGCCGGAGACGTCGGATGTGCATCTCACAGAAGTGTCTGGTGAGGCTGCCGCTGTGCACCGCGACGCGGTCGTACGCAATCTCGAACGTTCGGAGCGGGATCCCGGCCGTGCGAACAATACGCGTCTTCCGCTCGGTCTCGAGTTCGATCCGGGTCCCCAGCCGCCGGGGGTCGATCACCGCCTGGAGCCGCCGGGCCGGCTCGGACGAGCCTTGCAGCGCGGCAGTCGGATCCGTCTCGGCGACGTCCGACTCGAACCGCTGCCAATCCACCAAGGTGTCGAATTGCGATTCCCGCATCTCGACCGTCAACGTCCGGCGGTCATCCGAGCCAAGTCGAAAGCGGCAGATGACCCCGCGACGCTCCAACTCGCCGTCGGGCGTATCCAGATAGATGTCGCGGTGAAAGCTCCGGACCGGCTTTCCACCCCGCAGGCTCAGCGGAAGATCGGCGACTGCCAGCTCGGTCAGCAGATCCGGGCTGGGCACGTCGAGTCTCAGAATGTTCTCAGTCGACATCGTCCGTCACATCAGAACAGGAATCCGGCCCGCACGTACAGGCGTGTCTCTTCATCACTCCCCGCGACACTGAGGCTGAGCGTACTCGCTCGATCGAGCACTGAAAACCAGACGCCACCGCCAACCGCCGAATGCCACGTCTCGGACGACTCACCAGCGAGGAACACTCGCCCAACGTCTCCGAGCCCAAAGATGCCGAATTCGCCGGGCAACAGGAAGAAGAGCTTGGTCAGAACGAGACGTAGCTCCGCGTTGCCGTACAATGCAGCGTCTCCTCCGAATCGCTGTTTGCGAAACCCACGAAGCGTCTCCGGCCCGCCCAAATACGCCGCTTCGTAGAAGGGATACGATCCCCAGACTTTCTCGCCCCCCACACGAAGCGCCAAGGTCGGTTCAGTCGGAATTTTCGCGGTCACATACGACGCCAGTTCGCCGCTCACGCGGCCAAACTCCGAGTCAACGCTCAGGATCGCCGGATAGCCAGCGGCAGAGGCTCGGAAAAACACACCGCGCGATGGCGCGCCCCGGCGGTCGCGGGTATCCACCTGCACGGCCAGCTCGGCCCCAAGCTGACGGACGGTCCCGATTCCCAGGGGGCGCAGCGAATCGATCAACGTCCCGTTCTCGGGATTGGTGCGCGACAGCTTGAACACGGGCCCCACGTGAACCTCCGTGTGTTGCGATAGGGGAAACGCCACGCCGGGACGCACCGCGATTTGCTGCTGCCGCACCTCGTAGAACGACTCCGACTCCGGCGCCTCGGTGTTGTTGCCGAACCCGTGGAACCGGATCAAGTCGATTCCCGAAAACCGCGCATCGAACAAAAAGTGCTGGCCGCCAAGCAATCCGGGAACCTCCAACTCGAACTCAACGCGACCGGTCTGTTCTGCGGTGGCGTAGCCCGCGCGCAGCCGGGCAGCGTACTGATATGGCAGCTTCCTGAACCCGTACTTGTGCAACACGACACCGCCGCCAAGAAACCAACCGATGTCCGTGTCGTAATACGACCATGGCGCCGGCAACCGGAGCTGGCCCCAGTCCGGCGGGGGCGGGCGCATTCCGGCCGGTGGCGGTGGAGCAAAATCCTCCGCGACCGGGCGCGGGGAGGGCGTGCGACGATCGACTGCGGTGCTCTGACCCGTCACGAACGTGTTGTCACCGCGGTCGTCGTAGAAACGGGTCTTTGCCCCACCCTTCTGCACACGCGACGAATCGACCATCACGTCATCCCCGCCGCCGCCAACGACCCGTACGGTGATGGTGCGATCGGCGTCTCCGCGAACCACCACACGGTCGTCTCCACCGTGCAGATACAAACGAATCTCTTTCGTCTCGGAGGGTGTAAACCGGCGCCGATAATAGGGGCGGGACTCACCGTCTCGCCGGGACACGTCAACCGTCACAGCGTTGTCGCGGCGCACGATCGTGACGGATTCGTCTTCATCGGTTGCGTGAACGTCAACGTACGCTGCGAGCAGTTCGTAAAACGACCCGGCGGCGTCACGCAGCTTGTCGCGCCGACCGCGCAACGCCCGCCCAAGTGCCTCGCCATCGATCGCATAGAACTCCGGAGGCAGCCGCTCCACCGCGCTCCGGATGACCGAATCGGTGAGATGGCCTTGCAGCGCCACAGCGATGGAATCCCACACCGGCCGTTCGAGATCCACGAGAAGCCGCCGGTCGAGGTCACGTGCATTCCATGTCACGTTGCGCATGGGGGGATAGTCGTCATCGAACCCGACGAGCTGCGGCTGGTTGAAGCGCGCGATCCAGAGCAGGACCCCATCCAGCTTCGCGAACGCCTGGTCGCGGTCACGAGGAATTGGTTGCCAGTGAAACGGCGCTTCACCGAATCGCGCCCAGCGCCACTGATCTTGGTGCCGATCCCAATCGCCCAGGTAGACGTCGAGCAATCGGGCGGCCAGGAAGGCGCGCGTGTCAACACGATGGTCGGGACCGCTCTCGAGCCGCTCGAAGAGATCGTCGGTGCCGATGATCTCGTCGGCTCCGGCAAACCCCGGCTCGTCATCGTCACCTTCGGTCGGCCGAATCTCGATCGTCCCCAACATCCCGCTGAACTCGGCACGGAACTCTCCCAATGCGGAGTCGTCCGGCATCACTACGAGTTGCGGTTGGGCGTGCAGCACGCCCGCAGCCTCGAGCAGCGGGGCCACAACCAGTCCACCCGCCGGATGTGCCGCACTGATTTGATCCTGCACGATGCTCGCGACCAACGTCTCTCGCAGCGAGGGGGGAATGGCGGCCGTTGGATCTTTATCGACCGATCGGAACACGAACTGCGGGCCGTCAGCCGAGGCAAAACGGAGCGACTTCGTTTGGAGACCGCCGCCCCGGCGGATGGGCGTGAGCCCGCCTGCAAACCGGCGCAGGTTCAACAGCGGAACCGCAATGGGCGTCGTCCAGAGCCGACGATGGTGATCACCGAAGAAGACCCGATGGAGCCACCCGGCTTCATACTGCGCACCCGGCGTGACGGTCACTCGGGCCGCACGACCGGCGGCGGCCTGGGCCGCAGCATTCAGAGAACCCGGTCCCAGCCACAACAGCAGCAGCGCTGGCACAGCCCGCGCCCCTCGTGTCAGAAACGGCATCACGGTGTTCCCATTCAGCAAAACCTCGCGGGTCCGGATCGAGGAGTTCTGCCTCTCAATCTGCCGCGCGGGGATATCCCGTGGAAGACGACGCGGCGCGCGAAATCCGCATCGAGATGAGAATGCCTAGTTGTGCGCGGACGGTCGTTGGACCACGTACCCGGTCCGGGTGGTCCGGAAAGCGGCGGGTGTTACGGAGAGCGGCGGGTTCGCTTATCCGACCGGCGGCGGCGGCGTGCGGCCGCAGCTTTGAGACGCTTGGCGGTGCTCGGCTTGACGTAAAAGCGCTTCTTCCGAAGATCCTTCAGGATCCCCGAACGAAGCACCTTTCGTTTGAACGCTTTCAGCGCCCACTCCAGCCGGTCGCCATCTTCGATCTTTACTTCAGTCATTCAATCACCAAAGAAACCCTTGGATGTGATGTCGTGGTCGTCAAGCTGACAGGGCCGTCCCGAAGGTCTCGGGACGGCCCCGCTCGCTGCTGCTGCTACGCAGTTCCGAACTCAGTCGGCCAGCTTCGTCACGTTCTCCGCCGCAGGCCCCTTTTGGCCTTGAACGATGTCAAACTCCACACGCTCACCCTCGGTGAGCGACTTGAAGCCTTCGCCCTGAATCGCGGTGTGGTGGACGAAACAATCTTTTTGACCGTCCTCGGGCGTGATGAAGCCAAAACCCTTCGCATCGTTGAACCACTTGACTTTTCCGGTCGTACGCATCGGCCGCTTTCCTCTACAATTCGTCGGAGAAACGGCGAACCGTACCTACCGACTTCCATTCCGCGGCAAGACCCCCGCGTAGGGTTGCCACTCAACGGCAGTCGACATCGTCGGCCGCCGAAAGCGCGGCGTTCTCGAGATTACGAGCATCGTCACGGTTCGGCCTGATCACCGAGGCGCGCCGGAGGCTCGCAAACGCTTGTACGGTAGCCGGATGCACAGGGCTTGTCAATAAAATCACAGCCTCCAAACGTCGGACAGAGCCCCGGAGACCAGATCGTCCTGCCCGCAGGATCGATCACTGTAAGTACTTACCAAACAAATACTTATGCCACCCGCAGCCGCTCCTCCGTCACGCCATGCAGGCCAACCCGCGCTTCCGGCGTGTCGATCGTTGCCGTGGGCGATGGGCCGGTTCGCGCTCGACCGGGCTGCGGGAATCGCCGCCGGGCGCCCGCGCAGCGCGGATTGACCAGAAATCCGAATGTCTTATACTCGTCGTTGATTACACACATGCGAGCACACCCAAACGGGTACGGTCATGCCAGCACGGAACTGGGGACCGAACAAGCGGCGATGTGTCCGACTGTCATCAGGTCGGGAGGTCGCCGCTTCTGTTGGTGCCTTCCCGAGCCCGTAGTTCGCGGGCGGCCCGAGGCCGAATCCACACATTCTTTCCGGGGGGTATAAGCAAATGGCACTTCCAGATCCTGGGATGACTGTAGACACGGAGCGCACGGCGCTCGTCATCACCGATCCGCAAAATGACTTCTTGAGTCCGAGTGGGGTCTCTTGGGGAGTGGTCGGGGAGAGCGTAACCCAGAACGGCACCGTACAGAATATCGAAATGCTGCTGATCGCTGCAAAAGAGCGAGGCATGTCGGTATTTGTCGCTCCGCATTACTACTATCCGACCGACCACGGCTGGAAGTTCGAGGGCGCGCTCGAGCGACTGATGCACAATATCAACATGTTCGACCGGATCGGTCCGCTGAACCTGGACGGATTCGAGGGCTCGGGCGCGGATTGGCTGGAGCAGTACAAGGATTACATCGAAGACGGCGAGACGATCATCGCGAGCCCCCACAAACTCTACGGACCCGAAACGACCGACCTGGGGCTCCAGCTCAGAAAACGGGGAATTGACAAGGTCATTCTTGCGGGAATGTCGGCAAACCTTTGCGTTGAGGCTCACCTCCGCGAACTCTTGGAACGCGGGTTTGAGGTCGCCGTCGTGAAGGACGCAACCGCCGGTGCGATTGTTGACGAAGGCGACGGGTATCAGTCTGCAGTCGTGAACTATCGGTTCCTCGCCAACGCCGTGTGGACGACGGACGAAGCGGTCGACGCGATCAAGCACAGCCGGAACACGGTCGCAGCAAGCGTTCGCGTGTTACGAGCGATCGTGCAGGCCGAGTTGGAGGCCGCGGACTCGTTCAACGAGCGGTTGACCACCGTGCGCTCCGCCCTCGAACGGCTCCCGGACGAGATCGTGCCTTCGCCAATCGTGCGGGACGAACACCGGATCGGCGTCTGATATAAGAAAGAAAATGGCCGGCTCCGCGTCCGGGGCCGGCCATCGATTGTTCGCAACGCCTTGTTTCACCCTTGGTCGTTGCGTTCCTTGTTTTTGCGGCGTTGGTGCTCGCGCCATTCCTCCGCAAGCTCCCTTCCACTGGGCGACGACAACAGAACGCCGTTGAGATCGTATTTGATGGCGCATGGGATACAGATGCGCGCCCACCCTCGCGGCCCCTTCGTGGTGCGCAAGGCCCTGATGATGTGCGGTGTCGCATCCTCTCGACACAAGAAACAACGCATGTGGCTTCGCACTCCTTCTCGTCTGCGCCAAGACGGCGGCTCGTCAAACGCCATGTGTCGAGCCGGCCTTCGCGGTTCGGCCCAAGCCCATGGCGATGGAGCAACGGCTATGCCACCGGCGTGCGATGGCGCCTATCATATTCTCGGACAGCCGCTTAAGTGGCTTGAGTACGCAGCCGGGGCTTGCAGCTTCACTGGCGAAGGGGGAGAGTCGCTGCGTAATGCGGGAGCAGAACGTTCGACGTTCGACCGTCAACGTTGGACTCATCTTCGGGCCCAAGTCCTCGGCGTTGGACGTTGGCACGTTGACAATCGGAGTTGAACGTCCTTAACCCTTGTTATTACAATAGCTTAGCCGTTAGTTTCCAGATTCGCAGGCGACCGTGGCGGAACTGGTAGACGCGCAGGATTTAGGATCCTGTGGGGAAACCCGTGAGGGTTCGACTCCCTCCGGTCGCACTACCGGGCGTTCCCGGGAGTAGCCCGCCGAACTGATCTTTGGGTAGCATCCTTGGAGCGAACCGAGATGTACATTTCCAACCCTCCGACACAGATGACGGAGACAGTCCGAACCTGACGGGCAGCATGACCGAGATCGTAGTCACGAAGACCGGCGACGAACCCGGCACGAAGAGCCTCAAGGTCGAGATTCCCGTGCCGCGCGTAGAGGCCGCGGAGCAAAAGGCAGCAACCGCGTATGCCAAGCGGGCGAAGCTCCCCGGTTTCCGCCCGGGAAAAGCGCCGTTGGCGGTGATTCGCCAGCGGTTTCGCCAGGCGATCCGCGAAAGCGCCATCCGCGAGCTGATTGATGCCGGGTGGAAGGCAGCCGTCGATCAGGAGTCGCTGGAACCGATCGGGGAACCGCGAATCAAGGACCTCAAGTTCGACGAGGGGAACCCGGTGACATTCGAGCTCATGGTGGAGGTAAAGCCGGAGCTCGACCTCGGACGGCTCGGTGGTTTCCAACTCACCCGCAAGACCGCGGCCATTTCCGACCCGATGGTCGATGAACAGATCGATGAGTTGCGGAAGGAAAAAGCGCCCTGGGTACCGGTGGAGTCCTCGGTGCCGCAAATCGGGCACATGGTGAGTGTGACCATCATCCCCATCGAGGACGGCGAGCCCAAAGAGGGCAAGCAATACCAACTGGTGCTGGGCCAGGGGCAAGCCCTGCCGGACATTGAAGATCGGATCCTTGGGATGCAGCCGGGCCAAACGGCGGATGCGACGGTTGGCTTCCCCGAGGACTTCCCGGACGAGGCCAAGCGAGGATCGACCCAGGTGGTCCGAATCGTGCTACACGAGATCAAGATGCAGGATCTACCGCCGCTGGACGACGACTTTGCCAGGGAAGTGGGCGATTTCGACTCGTTGACTGCCCTTCGCGACACCGTCCGGGGTGATTTAGAGGCGGCGGCGAAGCGGGAGGCGGACGTCGAGCTGCGCCGCCAGGTCATCGAGGAAATCGTGGCGGCGAACCAGCTGGATGCGCCGCGGGGCATGGTTCAGCGGGTGTTGGGTGCGTATGCGTCGGCATACAAGGTTCCCGACGATCAGCTCGAGCGCTTTGCGGCGGAATTCGGACCAATAGCGGAACGGCAGGTGAAACGCGACCTGGTGATCGACCACGTGGCGGAGCGCCACAACCTGAAGGCCACCGAGGAGGATGTGGACGCCCGCGTCGAGGAGATCGCCAAGCAGCGTGACGCCCAGCCGGGACAGGTGTATGCTTCGCTCCAGAAGGCGGACCGGTTACGTGAGCTAGAGCGTAGCCTAACCGAAGAGCGCGTGTTTGATTTCTTGTTCAAACAGTCCACCGTATCCGATGAAATAGGTTAAAAGCGACAATGTCGACACTCTACCCTCCGTACGTCATCGAACGCTCCACTCGGGGCGAGCGCAGCTACGACATCTTCTCGCGGCTGCTGATGGACCGCATTGTCTTCTTGGGGACGCCCATACAAGATGACGTCGCGAACATCGTGATCGCACAGCTTCTGTTCCTCGAGGCGGACAACCCTGAGCGGGACATCTATCTGTACATCAACTCACCCGGTGGTGTCATCACGAGTGCGCTGGCAATCTATGACACGATGCAACACATTCAGGCGCCTGTGAACACCATCTGCATGGGAATGGCGGCTTCGGCCGGCTCGTTCCTCCTCGCGGCCGGCGAGGCCGGCAAACGGGCAGCATTGCCAAACGCACGCATCATGATTCACCAGCCGTCCGGTGGGGCGCAGGGTACCGCGGCGGACATCGAGATCATGGCGCAAGAAATCCTCTATTCGCGGACACGATTGAACGAACTGTACGCGAAACACACGGGACAGACCGTGGAGCAGATCCAGCTTGACATGGATCGCGACAAGTTCATGTCGGCAGAGGAGTGCAAAGACTACGGAATCATCGACAAGGTGATTCAACATCGCGCCGAGTTAGACGGCAAACAGTCGGCTTGACGGAGAGGGGGGCTGCGACCATACTAGGCGAATCTAGCCTGGCGCGGCATTCGAATGCCTCAAGATAAGCATCTACGCTGCTCGTTCTGCGGAAAGTCCAAGGACGCTGTTCGGAAATTCATTTCCGGTCCATCGGTCTACATTTGCAACGAGTGCATCGCCCTCTGCAACGAAATCCTCGCGGAAGACGAAGAGCGCGAAGTTGCCGACGCGATTACCCAAGTTCCGACCCCGGTCGAGATCAAAGAGATCCTCGACCAGTACGTCATTGGGCAAGAAAAGGCGAAACGGACGCTCTCGGTCGCCGTTTACAGCCATTACAAGCGTATCAATTCCGATTCGAATCGGAACGACGACGTCGAACTCGAGAAATCGAACATTCTCCTGCTTGGCCCGACAGGCGTCGGCAAGACCCTC
>JBFHWR010000140.1:0-9614 GCA_041599395.1 Gemmatimonadales bacterium
GCATGCCTTCGTCGTCTCGCAAAAACACGAGATTGCGACGCCCCGTCACGATGACGGCTTCGCGCGGCACCGTCAGGACATCGGGTCCGATGCGGGCATCGAAGAACACTGTGGCAAACATGCCAGGTTTGAGACGGAGCGCGGGGTTCGAAACGGTGACTCGCACACGGTTTGTGCGGCTCTGAGGATCCACGACCGGGTACACGAAGCTCACCCGGCCCATCAGGTGTTGTCCCGGGTAGGCAGAGACCTCGATGTGCGACTGGGAGCCCACCTCCACAAATTGGAGGTCCTGCTCGAACACGTCGCCCTCCACCCAGACCTGACTCAGGTCTGCAAGACGATACAGTCGCATTCCGGTCATCACGCGCTGGCCCTCGATGACATCTTTCTCGAGCACGATCCCGGTTACCGGCGACACCAGCGTGAGCGTCTTCGTTACCTCACCGGTCCCCTCCACCTGCGCAATCTGATCGTCGGTGATGTCCCAATACGACAAACGGCGGCGCGACGCGTCGAGCATCGCCTGCGCGTTGTGCCACGCCTCACCTGCCGCGGAGTCAACACGGGCGGCCAACCGCCTCGCCGTGAGCAGTTCTTCTTGCGCAGCCACCAGCATGGGGCTGTAGATCGTGAGCAGCGCTTGGCCCTTCAGCACCGATTCCCCGGTGAAACTCACGAACAACTCTTCGACAAAGCCGTCGATCTTGGGTGTGATGTCGGCAATGTTGGGTTCCGCCGGTTCGATGCGTCCGACCGTGCGGATGGTACGCGTGAGCGTTTCACGCCGCACGGTAGTGTACGCGACACCCAACGCG
This sequence comes from Gemmatimonadales bacterium, assembly GCA_041599395.1. Taxonomy (GTDB): domain Bacteria; phylum Gemmatimonadota; class Gemmatimonadetes; order Gemmatimonadales; family GWC2-71-9; genus JBFHWR01. The sequence goes on from JBFHWR010000140.1 coordinate 819, forward strand.
CGCTCTTGCTCGGCGGTCAGGTGTACTGGCTGGCGCACCAGGGCCCCCGTGGTGTCCACCGCGCCCTGCGTCCCCCCGGCTTGCATACGGGCATGCTCCTCGGCGGTCATCCCCGCCATCGGGGAATCTTCCTCCCCCTGATTGCACGCGGTCAGCGCCACCAACCCCATGAGCGCTCCCAGCAATAGTCGACTCATTGGGAACCTCCCGGTTGTCCTCTGAGGGCGTCTATCTCGGCCAGAGCCTGGTGGTATTGCGCCACCAGACGAACTGTCTCGATCTCGTATCGGTTGACTGTCATCTCACTCTCCACCAGCGTCATATAGTCCACGCCTCCCACTCGGTACGCCGACATCGCCGACTCGACAGAGGCGCGCGCCTGCGGCAGCACCGCTGTCGCGTACAAACCGGTAAGGCGGCGGGCGCGTTCGGCTTCGGCGCGCAATTCGGCGAGCCGCGCGAAGGTTTCGTTGTACAGATCCTGCTCCATGGCCTCTTCAGTCGCCTGCATTGCCAGCATCTCTCGCCGCATCGGCAACTGTCGGGAGCCTGCAAACAGGGGGAGGCTGATCCCTACCATGAGCGTGGCCATGTCGTCAAACTGTGGCCGGTGCCCGTAACCGAGACTGACCATGAAGTCCGGGTATAGCTCGCGTCGCGCCGCGCGATACCCCGCCTCGGCGGCCTCGACCCGGGCGCGCGCGGCAGCGAGCGCCGGGCGCTGGGCCACCGCCTCTGCCATCAAGGAGTCCACGTGAGGGAGGGACTGCGAGCTTGGACCCGGCAGCTCAAGTGCGCCAACGGTCGCCGTGGCCTCGCGTCCCAGCAATCCGTTGAGGCGCGCCGCCATCGCGACCCGATCTTGTTCCATGACCGTGATGTCTTCGGTCATCGCCGCGATTGCGACTTGCGCCTGGAGCACGTCCTGCTGCAACGCTGTCCCCACGGCATACATCGCGGACGACACTTGTAAGAAGTCGCGCAAGAGGTTCCGGGTGCCTTCCATAATCGCGAGCGCTCGGTCCATGAACGCAAGCTGGAAGTACACGGACTGCACGCGCGCGACGAGCCCCGCTTCTGCCTCATCGGCTTCCAGCCGCTCAGCCTCCGCCAGATGCTGCTGGCGCTCTTTTCCGAAGCCGAGTTTGCCCGGCCACGGAAACATTTGGGTCAGCTGAACCTGATTCATGGTCATCGGTTCGCCGGCAGAAAAGTCGTTGACCGGACGGTTCATGAACCCCAGAGACAGCATCGGATCCGGAAGCGCCCCGGCCTGCGAGACTTGGGCGGCCGCCGCGTCTGCCCGGAACCTCGCCGCGGCAATCATGGGATTCGCCGCCCGAACGATCGATACGACCTGTTGGACGGTGAGTGTGTCCACCGGAACCTGAGCCACCGCATCGACGGTATGGGCTGGGACGATCACTATTGCCGTAACGAACATGCGGAGCAGGTGCCGCCTTCGATCCAGCCGGACGGTCCAGTGTTCGAGTCGTTGCATGAATAACCTCTCTTACACAATCACAGAGAACGCGCAGACCGACCGAGGTCAGCAGCGCTTGGACGCACTTCGGCTGAGAGAGGTTAGGCTCTTGGAGGGGGCGTTACCGGAGAATCAGAATGGCTGGCGGCCAACCGCTGAAACAGGACCCCCGGCTCGGAGTGTACGGGGAGATCTCGCGGTCCGGTCAATGACTCGAGAATTGGCGGCGTCAGCGTCGAGGCGCAGCCCATTTGCCCATGACAAGCCGCCGCGTGATGATCGAGTGAAAACCACACAGCGCCAACATTGCCGTCGTGCTCCATCGCCATGCCGCCATGGTCGGTTCCTCCGCACATCACCGGCTTGGCGTACGGTGTTAGCAGCGCCACCAGTAAAACGGCAGCCAGGAGTCCCCGAAGCAAGCGAGCCGCAATCATATCACTATGATAACACACCGTACCGTCCCGTGAGGTAAGGCAAGGCGTCTTGAAGAGCTTGAGATTGGCCACTCTCCCGCCCGGCCCTGATGTGCGCTACACCGACTCGATCACGGCGCAGCGGCATCCCGCTTGGGCAGGCGGCGCACGATCGAGCCGGTTCAGTGTCTCGCGTAAGGTGTTACGCAGCGTGCGCAGTTCACGTAGTCGCCTGTCGATCTCTGCAAGCCGCTCGGTGACTGTCCGCCGTATGTGCTCGCACGGCGGCTTGCCTCCGGACGCGATTTCCAGAACCTCACGAATGTCGTCCAGCGTGAGCCCCAACACCTGGGCTTTCCTGATGAACAGGATGTCCTCTTCGCTCTCCGGGCCGTAGTCCCGATACCCGTTCACAGCCCGCCTCGGCGGCGGAAGCAACCCTACGCGCTCATAGTACCTGATGGCATCCGGGGTCATGCCCACCCGGTCGGCGAGTTTGCCAATTCGCACCTTGGGCCGCCCTTCATTCGATCTCTTGACCTTAGAGTGTACTTCAGGGTTTATAGTTGAGGCAAGCGGCGCTCCAGCCGGCGCGAAACCGTCGGAAAGGCTTCTCTGTATGACGACAAAAAAACATTTGGTGATCGGGCTGACCGTCATGGGTGCGGTCACCGTCGCGCCAGAGATCGCAAACGCTCAAGTGCCCCCGGACAGCGTCGACACCGTGGTCGCGAACGACGCAATACTTGACGGGGTCACCGTCCACCTCATCGTCGACGGCATGGTGTGCCCCTTCTGCGCCTACGGCTTGGAGAAACGCCTCGGGAAGCTCGCGGGGGTCGATTCGGTCAGCATCCGGATTAGCGACGGTCTCGTGCAAATCCGTGAGAAGGAAGGCGCCCTGCTCACGCAGGCGATCCTCAAGCGGGAGGTCGAGCGAGCTGGATTCACCCTTCGTGAGATGAAGCGACTCGATCGGTGAGAGGCTTGACCGTTCTCTGGTGTCTGACCGCAGCGGCGGCCCAGGGGCTCATCGCGCAGGGCCTACCGTTCTACACCGAGACCGCGTTGACGACGGCCTTTGAAGAACGGGGCATTCGCAGCTTCGCCTCCACCCAAGCTCGCGGCGACGCCGACACGTTCCTCTCACCACTGGTCCTCCTTCCGTTCGCTCCACATCAGCGTGTCACCACCAAGGTCGTCATACCGTTGGTGCACAAACGGCTGCGCGCCGATCCGAAGGCGCGGTACTCAAATACGGGTGTCGGTGACCTGATCCTCGACGTGAAGTGGGCGTTCTTCGTTCGTAACCGTCGCAACGGTACCATGAGAATGGCAGTCGTTGGGTCGGCGCTCCTGCCGACCGGCTCCACCAGTGCTTCCTTCAACAACGGAATGAAGGCACCCAGATCCTTCCAGCTCGGCCAGGGAGCGTTTGGAGGGGGCATGACACTCGTTGGCACTGTCGTCCGAGACGCGTGGGGCTTGAGCGCCGATATCGGCCATCATCGCAGCACTGCCGATCACGGGTACCGACCTGGGTCGATGACGCAATACAACCTCGCAATGGGATTTCGCCTACCGAGATACATCGAGACGATTCGGACGCGAACGGTTCAGTTCTACGTGGAGTGGAACGGATCCGTAACCGGCCGGAATAGTCAAGACGATATCACTCTCGCGAATTCGGGTGGTCACATGGCATACCTCAGCCCCGGTGTGCAATGGGTCGTCTTGCCCCAACTGCTCATTGAAGCGAGCGTGCAGGTTCCCGTGGTACAGGATCACAACGGAACCCAAGCCGATTTCGGCATTCGTCCGGCACTGGGGGCGCGGCTCCTGTTTTTTTGACCATTCAAGCGATCTCGGTCAGATTCACCACGCAGAGCGCGGAGACCGAGAGGGTTGAAAAACTCACGAGCGAGATTCACCGCGGAGTCCGTAGAGAGCCCGGAGGGTTTTGAGCGAACCACACCTCACCGTCATCTCTTCCCATCTCTGCGAACTCCGCGATCCCTGCGGTTACCACCATCCCAAGACAGGCGGCTCCGCCGAGAAGGCTAACCGGTGACGATGGAGTTCAGATGGCGTGAAGGGTTGAGTGCCGCAACACCGGTCGCTGTTCTCGGCACGCTCGTTTGCTGCGCGATTCCGGCTACGCTCGTTGCCGTGGGCGCGGGATCCGTTGTGGCATCACTGGTCTCGTCCGCCCCGTGGCTGGTCGAACTGTCGCGTAACAAGGAGTGGGTTTTCCTACTGGCCGGTCTCATGCTCGCCGTCGACTACTGGATCCTATATCGCTCCGCCAGTACCGCGTGCCAACCCGGCGGCGTCTGTCACGTGTCTCACCCCTTCGGGCGAACCATGAGGTGGGTATTCTGGAGCTCGGTCGTGCTGTTCCTGCTCGGCCTCGCTGCGGCATACCTGCTTCTGCCGGTGGCGAAAATGCTCGGCTCCTAGCCGCGCCGCGGGCCGGGGTCCGATTGTTCAGGTCAGTTGCCCCGAGCGCGCCCCGGACCTGTGGTGGCCTCCTGTGGTCTCCGACGTAGGGAAATCAGGACAAAGAGGAGAGCCGACGCAGCCAGTCCCATTACACTCGGAGCCCACGATGCAAGATCTCCGGGAGCAACCCGAACCACAGCCCACACCACGACTCCCCCCACGATTGCGGCAAAGGCTTCGGACACGCCGGCCCGCCTGGAATACAAGCCGGCGACAATCGGAACGAACAGGCTCACCACCAACACCGAATAGAAGATCGTCAGTGCATCGATGACCGTGGGAAGAACAACCGCCAGCAGGACGCCGAGGGTGCCCCCCGCAATGGCAGCAGCCCGCGCCACCCGTAAGACCTGCTCATCGCTCGCCGCAGGCTTCAGAAACCGTTTGTAGAGGTCCTTCGAGAGGGACGTTGCCAACATGAACAGAATCGCGTCGGCGGAGCTCAGCTCTGCTGAGAGGACCGCCGCGAGTCCGAGACTTCCTACCACCACTGGCAGGCCTTCCATCAACACAACAGGGAGCGCCAAGTCCATGTTTTCGAGACCCGGCTCGTGAACGCGGGCGATCATGCCCAGGATGGGCGGAAGTGCCGCGAACACGAACAAAACGAGCGCAGCCGCTCCGAGGCCACGACGGATTGTTCGCTCGTCCCGCGCGCCGTACGCCTTCTGCAGAAGCCCGGGCGAAATGACAAAGGCCGGACCCAAGAAAAGGAGATACGTCCACCCAGACCCGCCGCCGTGCACTGCGTTGAAGTACCCTGCTGATTCTTGCGGTGCCGCACTCACGACCGCGCTCCAGCCACCCGCGTCCGAAAGCGCTAACGGGAAGGCGACGGCGAATCCACCGAGCAACACCACCAATTGCACCAGGTTGATCCATGCGGACGTGAACAGACCTCCGGCCGCGAAGTACACTGTCATGACCCCGCCGCCGATCAGGCATCCGACCCAACGAGGGACGTCGGCGACGACGTTGAGAATCACGCCCACCGCTATGAGCTGCCCGGCAAGAATCGCGACGGTCGCCACCCATAACAACACCGCGATCGTTGCGCGGACCGATTGCCCGTAGCGCAACTCGAGGTAGTCGCCCACGGTGTACAACTGGTGCTCGCGGGCCACGCGCCAAATCTTAGGACCGAGCCAGAACGCCAGCGCAAGGGTTCCAATTCCCGCCGATCCCACCCACCACCACCCGCTCAATCCGTCACGGTATCCAAGCGACGCCGCCCCGACGGTCGAGCCCGCGCCGATGTTGGCCGCCAACACGGTCGCAAACAGGAGCACGGGTCCCAAGCGGCGTCCCGCAACGAAAAAATCCGACGTGCTGTCCACGCGCCGCCCAATCCAAAGCCCCAAAAGCACGAGCACCGCGGCATACGCCACAATGAGCAGCAGATGGATGTTCATGGTGAGAGTGTCTAGCGCGAGAAGGCCGAGGCAGACGGGTACCCGGGGAGACTCCTCGCCGCGAGCGTTCCGCGTACAACGGCCTGTGCAACGACCTCGGCGGCAAGCGCACCGATCGTCCCGACATCGACGGTCCCGCCGAAGGAACCCGTTGCGAGCGTAAACATGGTATCGCCGTCGGCCGGCGTATGCGCGGGGTAGATGGTGCGCGCAAGCCCGTCGTGCGCCATTTGTGCGACCTTGGTGGCCTGAGCCTTGGAGAGCACGGCGTTGGTCGCGACAACACCAAGCGTAGTATTCCCACCTGGCAGCGAACTGTCCGACAGGCCGGACCGGATCAGCGTGCGCGCATCGAGCAAGCGATCACCGTCGGGTGACCGCACACCCGCGATGACAGCACCCGTTGCGGGATCGATCACATCGCCGACGGCATTCACTGCAACTAAGGCGGCGACGGTGAGCCCCCCAGGCAAGGTGATCGACGCAGTGCCCACTCCGCTCTTCATGGCGCTGTCGAACCCACGCAGCTTTCCGACCGTCGCGCCGGCGCCCGCGCCGACGTTGCCTTCAGCCACCGGTCCGGCCGATGCCGATTTCGCAGCTTGATAGCCGCAGTCCGGTCCGGGACGGATCGTCTGGTCGCCTACGCGCAGGTCGAAAAGGATCGCGCCCACAACAATGGGCACGTTGAGGTTTCCGAGCTTGAAGCCAATGTCCCGTTCGTCCAGATACCGCACGACCCCCGACGCCGCGTCGAGCCCAAACGCACTGCCACCCGAGAACACGACCGCATGCACGCGCTCGATGGAATTCACGGGATCGAGCAGGTCCGTTTCGCGCGTGCCCGGTGCGCCACCCCGAACGTCCACCCCTCCAACCGCACCAGCCTCGGACAGTATGACCGTACAGCCAGTGGGCCGGGTGGTCAGCGTCAAGTGTCCGACCTTGATCCCTTCGACCGCGGTCAAGCTTCCAGCGACATCCTGCTCCGACGCCTGTGTCGCGGCCCGTTGCGGCATGACGCCGGCGCAGCCGAGCACAGCCGTCACACACACAATGATCCGAAATTTCATTGCCGCCCTCCAGGAAGCACACTGGACCGAAATGCCGGAGGTTAAGTTACTGCATCGCACGACCGCTTGCGCCCGCGTTTGGAGGGGATGACCTTTCGACGCGCGTCGTCACGTCGTCGCACGACCTGTGATCAGGAGACCAGTGACCGCAAGCATTCCTCCCGCGCTCTTCGGAATTCCCGACCCCGTGCGACGGGCCTTCCGGGGCGCAGGTTGGGCAGCACTCGCCGGCATGGCGTCCTGCGGCCGCCCTCCCGAGCCCGTTCAGCCGCCGATTCCCACCCCACGGGCTCCGATGCCGGAGGTCGTGCTGGACGCGCGGCCACCCGCACTTCCGTTTGTCGATCTCGCCAACGACACGGCGCGCCAGGTGATCGTGGACCGAGAGCCGGATCAGTACCTTGGCCACCCTACCACAGTCCTGCTCGCGGACAGCACCACGATTATTGCTGTGTATCCTAAAGGCCACGGCCGTGGCCCGATCGTCATGAAGCGGAGCTTAGACGGTGGTCTCACATGGGGCGACCGCGAGGAGGTGCCGCCGAACTGGGAGACATCCGCTGAGGCGCCTACGATATACCGGGTGGCCACAGGCGACGGCGGGGAGCGTCTCCTGCTGTTCTCGGGACTCTATCCCATCCGTATGGCGGTCTCCGAAGACGACGGTTACACGTGGACCCGTCTCGAGTCCATTGGGCTGTTTGGCGGAATCGTTGCGATGGCGTCGCTCGAGCGGCTGAAGAACGGCGACCTCATGGCCCTGTTTCACGATGACGGTCGATACATTCACGGCACGGGTGAACGATCCGGCTTCCTGGTCTACAAGACCATTTCGCACGACGACGGATTGACCTGGAACGAGCCGGAGGTCATTGCGACACATCGCGACGCGCACCTCGCGGAACCAGGCTTGATTCGTTCGCCGGACGGCAATCAACTCGCCGTGTTGTTACGCGAAAACAGCCGGAGGTTCAACTCGTTCGTCATTTTTTCCGACGACGAAGGTGAGACGTGGTCCCGGCCGGCGGAACTCCCACGCAGCCTCACGGGTGACCGGCACATCGGTCGCTACGCTCCTGACGGCCGTCTCGTGGTGACGTTCCGAGACCGAGCGCGAGGCAGTGCCACACGCGGCGATTGGGTGGCGTGGGTCGGCACCTATGATGACATCGTGAAACGCCAGACCGGTCAATACAGGGTGCGTCTGATGGATAACACCCATGCATGGGATGCCGGGTATCCGGCGTTGGAATTGCTCCCGGACGGAACGTTTGTCGCCACCAGCTACGGTCATTGGGTGGCGGGCGAAGAACCGTTTATCGTGACGGTTCGATTTACCATACGCGAGTTGGACGAGCGTGCGGCTGCCGAATCGCGGTAACCCGGAGTTTCTCTCGATGCGGCATCTCAGATCACTTGTCGGTATCGTGCTCGGTGTTTTCGCCACCGCGCTGTTTTCGCATCCCGTGCACGGCCAGTCCCGGCAGCTCGACCTGCTCCTCACAGGGGGTTCGGTGCTGGACGGCACGGGAAACCCGTGGATGCAGCGAGACATCGGCGTGGCCGGCGATCGGATCGTGTTCGTTGGACACGCGCGGGACGTTGCGGTGTCGGCACAGGACACGCTCGACGTCACCGGTCTCCTGGTCACGCCGGGGTTTTGGGACATGCACAGTCATGCCGAGCTGGATGAACCGTTCGGCAACGACGCGCGTCCGTTTCTCTATCAGGGAATCACGACCGTGGTGCTTGGCGTGGACGGAGGCGGCCAAAACAACCTGCGTGAGATATTCGACGGCTACCGCGCGACCGGCATCGGCACCAACGTCGTGCGGTTCGTCGGGCACGGCGCCGCCCGAGGCGCCGTGATGGGCGTCGCGGATCGCGCGCCCACCGCGGAAGAGATGGAC
>JBFHWR010000141.1:0-9540 GCA_041599395.1 Gemmatimonadales bacterium
GTGAGTCCGAGAACTGTGTGGATGGGCCTGAACGAGCGAGAGGGAGGCACGATGGGAACCATCTTGGATCTCCTCAGAAGCAGGACAACCGCTGTTCGTTCCAAAAACGACGTGTTTTCAGAGGGGTGAAGCGTGCAATCCCCGGAAGATGCATCGACCGCCGGGACGGCAGCGGATCGACACACCGAATATTCACGGCTGGTATCGGCTTGGCAAGGACCGTTGCAGAACCGATGCAGAGCGGTGACAAAGACACGGATTCGCCTCAACAACGCGACCGCGCCTGCGAAGGAAGCGTCAAATCGCGACATTGGGAGGACGACGGGTGAGTGGAGAGTGGAGAATGGAGAGTGGAGATTGCCCCCGGAATATCCTGGACCGTTTCTGATAACGCGATCTCGAAACGGGTGCATCCGAGAACGCACATCCGCTAAATGCGGCTAATTCGCCGGATTTCAGTCGTATTGGCTGGCGGGTTAGCGCCAACGGCCGCTGCCGCGCAGGCGACTCTCGGAGCCTCGCCCATCTGCGCCGACCGGCCGATCGCGGGGTCCGGAGCTGCTCAGGCGATCCCGGCGTTCCCCGTGGGTCGGGCCGCTCGTCGCTCTTCCGACCTCTACTGTATCGACCTGCAACCCACCTCCTTGGGCGCTGGGGCCGTCGGGCTGGCCGAACTCGGACGCATCCCGTCGCCGTTTGGGGTTACGGTGAGTCCGGATGGGCGGCACGCATACGACCTCAAGGTCTGGATCAACGGGCTGCATGAACCGGGAGCCCTGGGGCCGTACCAGACCTTCCTCGCGTGGGCGACGACGCCGGTTTTTGACCCCATGGTGAAACTCGGTCCCGTCGTCAACGGCGAAAACCGGTTGGGCAGGGTCGATTTCAACAAACTCATTCTGCTCGTGTCCGCCGAAACGTCTCAAGATGTTACACAGCGAACCGGTCCCCTCGTCTTGCGCGGTCGGTCCCGTTCCAACCTGATGGAGGCGCACGACCTGCTTGCTCAGGCCCCCGCTGCGCTTCGCCCGGATACGTCGGCCGATTCCGTCACGGGCGACTGGACTGCGCCCCCGATGTATCCAGATATCGTCATGCTGCCGGGTGTGATGCGTCTCCGGCCCAACGTCACGCCGTTTCGGCTGATCTCCGATTCTCTACTCGCACTACCGGAAGCGGTCGCGCGACAGCTCGTCCGGCTCGGCGACGGCGGCACGCTCGATCTCGAAGCCGGCCTGGTGCGAAGGCGCCTAGGCGACGCGTGGATCCCCATGCTGGCATTCAATCGTCAGCATCCGGGACCACTCATCTACGTGCCCGAAGGGTCGACGATCTTCGTGAACCTCACGAATCACACACCCTTCCCGACGACTATTCACTGGCATGGTGTCCGGCTGGACAACCGGTTCGACGGCGTCCCGGGCGTCACACAGGATCCGGTGTTGCCGGGAGCGTCCTTCCGCTACCAGGTGTACTTTCGCGACGCCGGCATCTACTGGTATCACCCACACCATCGAGAAGACGTGCAGCAGGAGCTGGGACTCTACGGCAACATGCTTGTGGAGTCCGAGCGCGCGGACTACTTCGGCCCCGCAGACCGCGAAGAGGTGCTCATGCTGGACGATCTTCTGCTCGGGGACGGCGAACTCGTGGCGTTCGGAGACGAGCACGCGAACTTCGCCCTCATGGGCCGGTTTGGAAACATCTTGCTCGTAAACGGTGAACCGGGCTACCGGCTCGAGGTCGGTCGCGGCGCACTGGTTCGGTTCTTCCTCACGAATGCAGCGAATACGCGGACATTCAACCTGGTCCTGACACGTGAGGACTCGGGAACGCTCCTGCCAATCAAGATCGTGGGGTCCGACGTTGGGAAGTTCGAGCGTGAAAGCCTGAGCGAAAACGTGGTGCTGGCACCCGCGGAGCGCTACATCGTGGAGGTTCACTTTCCAGAGCCCGGCCGGTACCTGCTCCAGAATCGCGTGCAGGCGATCAACCATCGCGCCGGCGTGTTTTTTCCTGAAGCGGCCACGCTGGGAACGGTTGCCGTCGTCGACAGCGCAGTCGCACACGATCATGCGCAAGCGTTCGCGGATTTGCGGGAGGACGCTCACGTCGTGGCGCAGATCGATGCGTTCCGGCCGGAGTTCGGCCGGCCGGTCGATTTCGAGCTGACCCTGAGCATGGACGTCGACGGGCTTCCCCTGCCCGTCGAGCAGGTGATGTCATCCGACCGCATCTATTTCAATCCCGTCGAATGGGCCGGTACGATGCCGCTGATGAACTGGGTCTCGACCACGAAGGAGGTCCGTTGGATCCTGCGAGACGATGCAACGGGCGCGGAAAACGAAGACATTGCGTGGCGTTTTCGCGTGGGGGACGTCGTGAAGGTCCGCCTCCACAACGAGCGAAACGTGTTTCACGCCATGCAGCACCCATTGCACATCCATGGCCAGCGTTTTCTCGTGCTCGAACAGCAGGGAGTGCCAAACACCAACCTGGTGTGGAAAGACACGGTGCTCCTTCCCGCCGGATCGACCACGGATATCTTGCTGGAGTTGTCGAACCCCGGCCGCTGGATGGTGCACTGTCACATTGCCGAACACTTGGAATCCGGCATGAAATTCGTCATGGACGTCGAGGAGCGCTCCCAATGAAGACCTTTCTCCCACTGCTTCTTCTCTCCACCTCGACAGCATCCGTGTCCCACGCGCAGCAGGGATTCGAGCGGTACATCGCTGTGCAGGCGCCGACGATCGCCCTCACGCACGTAAAGGTCATCGATGGCACCGGGGCTGCCGCTCGGGAGAATCAGACGATCGTCATTGATGGCGATCGCATTGCAGCTGTTGGCAACGACGGCGACGTTCGGCTGCCGAGCGGCTCCGAAGTTGTGGATTTGACGGGGCACACCGTGATACCGGGGCTCATCGGGCTCCATAACCACAGCTACTACACGGCGACCAATGGACGAGCCGCGCAGCTGAGCTTCAGCGGATCGCGCCTCTACCTGGCGTCGGGAGTCACCACGATCCGCACCACCGGAGCGCGCGCGCCCTACGAGGAACTGAATCTCAAGCGCGAGATCGACCAGGGCCTCGCGATCGGTCCGACCATCTATGCCACTGGTCCCTATCTGACCGGACAACGCGGTTCGCGAACGATGACGCGGCTGAACGGTCCGGAAGACGCGCGACGGGTTGTACGGTATTGGGCGGAAGAGGGTGTGCCCTGGTTCAAGGCCTATACCCAGATCAGCCGCGCCGAGCTGGGGGCTGCCATCGACGAGGCCCACCGGCACGGCGTCAAGGTCACGGCGCACTTGTGTTCCGTCACCTACTCCGAGGCGGTGGATTTGGGCATCGACAACCTCGAGCACGGGCTGTTTGCCAATTCCGAGTATTACGAGGGTAAACAACCCGATGAATGCCCGCCTGGCTTCCGCAGCCGCTACGGATCGCTCGACATTCATTCGGACGCCGTGCAGGCCACTATCCGGAAAATGATCGAGAACAATGTGGCAATGACGTCAACGCTGGTCGTGTACGAAATTTCGGTGTGGGGACGGCCGCCCATTGAGGAGCGAGTGTTTGACGTGCTCGCGCCCGAGATTGCGGAAGAAGTACGGCGAGAGGCGGAGCGTCGACGCAATCCGGACAACCGTGTTGGGCTCTCGCCGGACATCTATCAGAAAGCCCTCGAGTTTGAGTACGCTTTCGCGAAGGCGGGCGGGATTCTCGCCGCGGGTGTTGACCCAACCGGCTACGGCGCCGCGCCCCCGGGATACGGCGACCAGCGCAACTTCGAGCTGTTGCTCGAGGCGCGCTTCACCCCGGTCGAAGTGGTCCAAATCATGAGCGCCAATGGCGCCAAGGTGCTGGGCATCATCGATGACGTTGGAACCGTCGAAGCCGGCAAGGTGGCGGACCTCGTCGTGCTGTCGGGTGATCCCGAATCCGAGCGTCACATCCGGTCGCCGAGGATCGTCTTCCGTCACGGCGTGGGGTGGGATTCGGAGAAGCTGATTGAGTCGGTACGGGGGATTGTGGGGATTCGGTGAAGGATAGGTGGTAGGTGGTAGGTGGTAGGCTCGTAGGTCGTGCGTCCAGCGTCTCGCGTCTCGCGTCTCGGATCCTGATCCATGCAAATAACGCTCGAAAAAGTAGGCTCCGGTAACCTCGCCGCCTGCGGCATCGGTTGTATCTCCAGCGTAAAGCACGAGGGATTTCAGCCCAAGGTCGATTGGCTGCAAAAGCGGTTCGGCGAAGGGCTCAGGTTCTTGCTGTTCCGCACCGACAGGGGCAAACCGCTCGGCTTCCTCGAATACGTGCCTGGCGAGTACGCCTGGCGCCCGATCGACGCGGCAGGCTGGTTGTTTGTGCACTGTCTCTGGGTGTATCCCGCAGGTCAAAAGATCGGTGGGTTGGGCAGCAAGCTGATCCAGGCATGTATCGATGAGGCTGTGGCGCTCGACGCGACCGGAGTCGCCGCCATCGTGAGTGACGGTCCGTGGATGGTGGGTAGCCAGATCTTCTCCGATCACGGATTCGAAGAGGTGGACACGGCAGATCGGTTTCAGCTGGTCGTGCACCGATTGCGTAAAGGGCCCGTGCCACGCTTTCGAGACATCAGGCGAAGTCTCAGGAGATACAAGGGACTGCACGTCGTATACGCACCCCAATGTCCGTATCTGCCAAAGTCCGTTCATGATCTATCGGAGATGGCGGCCGAACACGGACTGGACCTCCACGTCACAGTGCTCGACAGTGCCAAGAAGGCACAAAATGCGCCTACGTACTACGGCGTATTCAACTTGATCTGGAACGGGCGGCTACTCTCCGACCATTACGTGAGCAAGGGCCGCTTCAAGAATATCCTGCGGAAAGAGATCCTCGCGGAGTAGCGGTTTGATTGGAGAATGGAGAGTGGGAGAGTGGAGATCAGAGATCGAAGCAAGATCTCGACGCACCCACGCCAAGCTGCAAACCGTCGAGCCGAGGCGTGAGCCTCGGAGCGAAAACCGCGGCTCGCAATCGAATCAAACTGCAACTCGGGTGTCGCTGCCCTACCGAGCAACCCGCGTGAGCGTGACTTCGCAGCGGGAAAGATCCTTTCGATTCGGAGCCTTGACCCAGCTGGGCCACGCTGCCAGGATCTGGTCGACCTGGGGGCGGACTTTGATCGTTCCGCCCGCAGCTTGCCCGACCAACCCAAAGTCAGAGTTCATCATGTCGTCGAACACGATTGTCGAATCGACGATCACACCCTTGATCTCATACGTGCCGGATTCGCCCTCGATGGTAAACTGCTGCACCAGCAGCAGCTCGAACGTGTCCTGCGAGACCGTGATCCGGCTGACGGCGCCCGACGCGATACTCCCTGCCCACCCGGACGGGATTCGCTTGCATTCCGAGGTTGCCTTCGGCACGTACGTCCCGGCCACAGTCGCGTAGCCCCGGTCGGTAATTGCGGCCCCGACGGCGGCCATCCGGTCGGCGACCTCGACCTTCACCTGCTCGAGGTTGTCACGCGAGACAATTTGGTTGGGCAAGTGTAGCGTCCCGCCCTCCTCGACCAACGCAAAGTGCGAAGTGATCTGGAGCTGCTCCCGGTACGAGGTGGCCAGGTCCTCCGATGATGCAGCCCGAAGTGTCTCGACACTCGTCTGAGCGTGGAGTGTCGTCGCCAAGGCGACGGCGAAGCTGAGTACAGTGCTCGTTCTTTTCATGCATCCGCGATACGGAGACGTCTCGGATCAGCGCGCCGGGCCATGGGGCCGACTTCCTCGGCCCGGTGCTCCAACACTGTCGACATCGTCTTCCCGATAGGTCCGGTTCCGGAGCCGTTGCTGAGCGTTCAGGAGATCCTGGCTCCGGTCGGCTGCGACCCACAAGCACGCGGGTCCTCGAGCTGGACGGGGGGAGCGGCGCGCGGTGTGGCGGGGAGTTGCGTTCCGACCGCGAGCCGAGCGACGTGAGCCCCGACGAACAGCATGGGCCCGCGCCGCTCGGAAAAATATCGTGACGAAGGGGCGGCTGGTAGTGGGGTCTCAGTCACATTCGTCAAAGAACACTCGATAGTCCTCAACCTCGCCGTCGCCGGCAAAGCCGGTCGGCGTCAAGTTCTCGCCCGCGTTGAGACGGAACCGCGCCCAAGTGTATCCCGGGTCGACCTCCTCCGGCGGTGAACACGACCTCGTCCTCTATCCCCGTGAGCACTTGGTTGGTCGCGACTTGTTCGCCGGCGACCCCATCCTCGTCATCCGGTGTGCTTCCATTCAGGTCGTCACCCGTCGCAAACAGGTTCGGCTGACCCGCCCGCCGCCGGGTCCACAGCAGCACCCGGAAAGAGCGGGCCGCCCAGTATGTGGCGCGCTCCATTACTCGAGAGCCGCGTGGGATATGCCCTGTTGGGCGCATCGCCCCAATCGAGAGCGCCGAATCGCCACCTCATAATCCACGATTTCACCGTCCCCGGCGTGCCCGGTAGGCGCCAAGCCACACCGGTTTCGAGCCGGAAGCGCGCTCAGGTGGTGCCGGTCGACGCGCCAGCCGGGACGGAAATCGACAGATTTGCTGGCCCCATGTTGAGCCCCACGTCGGTGAAGGCTTGTTCGCCGCCTTCCCAGATTCCGTCGCGATCGAAGTCCACCCACGCGTTCAGCAGCCCGCCGCCAACGGACGCGTCCACCACGACGTTCGCCATCGTATGCGGGACGTGATTGCAACATGCAGACGGGTCACAAAAAGCCCCGACCGCCCATCGGACGCTCGAGGCTCATGTCGTTGGTTTGACGTCATGAGTCACCACCAATCTCTTGGCGACATCAAGACGGACCTTGGCGCCATGCTGCTAGGTCGGCATAGGCGTGCTAGCCGATCTCCACCCTGTAGTCCTCGACTTCGCCATCCCCCGCTAGGCCCGTCGGCAGCAACCCACCACCAGTGTCGACCCGGAACCGCGCCCAACTGGTGCCGGGCGAGGCGCCGGCGGGCACGTTGATCGTGAGCGCGTTCGCCCCAACGGCGAGCGACTGGTTGGTGAAGACCTGTTCGCTCGCTTCCCAGATTCCGTTTCGATTGAAGTCCACCCAGGCGTTGAGCAATCCACCGGCCGTCGACGCGACCACGGTGACGTTCGCCTGGGTCCCGGGGGTGAGCGCAGCCGGCAGTGTGACACCGTCCTCGTCGTCCGGGGTGGCGCCGTTTCTGTCGTCACCCGTCGCCAGGACGTTTGGCTGTCCGTCAACCTCACCATCCACCGCCGCGCCCAAGTAGAGGGAACCCAGGTAGTGCCGCGCTCCGTTCTGCGAACGCCTCGTCGGATAGACGCCGGGCGCATCCCCAAAGTCCAGACTGCCAAGGGTCAGCTGGTAATCCTCGACCTCGCCGTCCGGGGCTGGGCCGGTCGGCGCCAACCCGCCACCCGCGTCGAGACGGAAGCGTGCCCAGGTCGTCCCATTGCTCGCGCCTGAGGGCACAGCGAACGTGAGATTGTTGGTTCCCCCAACGAGTGGCTCGTCGGTGAAGATCTGCTCGCTCGCTTCCCAAATCGCGTTGCGATTGAAATCAATCCACGCGTTCAATTGCCCGGCTTGCGACGCCACCACGTCCACCGATGCCGTGGTATTCTGCCCCAGCGGCGACGTAAAGGTGACGCCATCCTCATCGTCCGGCGTGGCGCCGTTCAAGTCGTCACCCGTTGATGTATAATTGGGCTGCCCGTCGGCCTCGTCATCGACCTCTGAGCCCAGAAACAGCGACCCGATAGCGTGGGACGCCCCATTCTGACTAGCCCGTGTCGGATAGGCCCCCGGCGCATCCCCCCAGTCCCGGCCGAGGTTGCCGCAGATCCCGACCGGGGAGGACGGGCGCTGTGCGGAGTTCAGGTCCCAGGTGTTGCCCGTGCCGTTGGTCCCATCCCCTTGGCTGGCATCCCTGCACGAGAACTCCACGCTGCCCGTCATCGTGTTGCGGATGAACTGGTTCCCCTTGGAGTTCTGGTCCACAAAGATGCCATCCTTCGCGGCGTCGGAAATGACGTTCGTCTTCGCCACCACCTGGCTCCCCTGAACCCCGATCAGCGCAAGCCCGTACTGCTCAGAGTTGCTGATGACGTTATTCTCGAGATCGAAGGTGCCGGCACCGACAGACGCCAGGTGAATGCCGCTCTGCTCAGCCTGATCAACCGTATTGTTCTTTATTTCCACTTCGGCTCCAGGCTTGGTGATCTCGAGCTGGATCCCGAACTCGTTCCCGAGCAGCCGGTTCCAGTAGATGAACGCCTTCGCGATGGTTGATTCGGCGAGATAGATTCCGCGACTCCCACCCCGGACCGTGTTGCGCCAAATCCAGACTGGCCCGAAGGGAAGTTGCGAATCGAGTCGGATTCCATGTTTGTGGGTCGGCAAGTTGGGCGGGATCGTGAGGTCGTTGGCCCGAATGATGAGCGAGCGCGCCCCGGTAGCGTAGAACCCGCGGTCCAGCAGCACGTTGTTGGCGACGAGGACATGGCAGACGTTCTCGAGGAAGATCGCCATGCCTGTCGTCCCCTTCACCGTGTTCGCCTGAATGGAGCCGTGCACCCCAGGGCCGAAGAAGATGCCCGCGACACCCGGCGTCGCCGTAGCATCGAGGTTCACGTTCCGCACATGGCCCGTGCTGTGTGCAAACGGGATTCCACCGATCCCGCGCTGGATCACACCGGACGGGAAGCTTCCCCCTGCCGCCGTTGCAATCGTGAAGCCGTTACCTTCCAGGGTGTAGCCATCCGGAATTTGAATGATCTCAGTGGTAGTGCAATCGCCTTGCAGCTCCCAGGTACTATTTATGTCATGGAACTCACAGCCACCGATCGTGATGTTGGGGGCGTGGCCAAACAGTGGCCCGTCTACTGGAGCCAACGGCGGCTCGTCACACGCGATGACGAGCACGGTGGCGATCAGACCAAGTGAATAACGCCGCATGATCCTCCTCAGAGGAATAGAGTCAGGGCCTGCCAGAGTCTTCGGATTCACCGTCATCGGAACTCTGGTGGCCGAAGCTATAGGGACATGCGCGTCGTCATCTGGAGGGTTCGGACGCATCCCGGTATTGGGGCGGCAGAGTAGCAAGAAGCGCGCCGCCCGAGGAAACCGTTGCGCTACGGTACCTCATCGTCCAATTCCCAGCTTGGCAAACACTTAGAGGATCGCTTGCGTGCGGAGCGGCGACCGGGTCCGCGGAAAAACTGGTGGATCCGTGCCACGGTTTTGTGATGATGCCTGAGGGGGTGCTGGCTTTGTCGCGCCCCGAGGAGCATCTGAAAGAACGCATTCGAATCAAATCGGACACGTTCGTGTGCAGATTGGCAGTTTCAGCTTGAACGAAGCTTGGGCAGCGACCCCAAAACACTCGTCTGCAACGATCGCTTGCGGATCCCGTGATCGGCAGACGCGTCCAAGGACCTCATAGAGCAACCAGCACCGCTGGGACGCTCGGGGCTGCTGCGCTGATCGAGACGTCGTCCCGTGTTACCGCTGCATTTCTGCCAACGCAGCCTCCA
>JBFHWR010000142.1:0-9499 GCA_041599395.1 Gemmatimonadales bacterium
CATTGAAAAGCGCTACTCACGTCCTTTGCGATTGGAGTGCCCACCACGTTCCCCCATTCCGTCCAACTCCCATCGTAGTTCTTCACCGTATCGAACCCCAGCAACCACTTGAGGACAAACCAGGTGTGACTGGAACGCTCGCCGATGCGGCAATAGGTGATGACCGGCGTGGTACCGGTGACTCCGGCGGCCTGGTATATGGCCTTGAGGTCGTCGTAGGATTTGAATGTGCCGTCAGGGTTGCAGGCCCTGGACCACGTCACGTTCACGGCCCCAGGGATGTGACCGCCCCGATAGGCCGTCTCCAGGGCTCCGGGAGGCGCGACGATTTCTCCGCTGAACTCCTTGGGCCCGCGGACGTCCACCAGAGCCGTCGACTTGGCGTCCACCACGTCTCGGACCTCCTGCAGCAAGGCGCGCATCGAACGATCGGGGTCTTTTGCCGCGTATTGGATTCGCTTGGCCACCCATGTGGCCTTATCGGTCACGAGCGGTCGCCCTTCCGCGACCCATTTTGCCCGACCGCCGTTCAGGAGGCGGACGTCGTCGTGACCATAGATCTTCATCTCCCAAAACGCGAAGGCGGCGAGCCAGTTGTAATGATCGCCGTACAGGACGACCGTATGGTCGTTCCCGATATCGGCCTCCCTCATGAGCGTTTCGAAGTCCTCTTTTGAGAGAATGTTCCGGTGATTGGGGTCGATGAGGTCGGATTTCCACGACCAGGCCCTAGCTCCCGGGATGTGACCCGCATCGTACGCCACCGTGTCCGCGTCGGCCTCGATGATTCGGAGCGATGGATCCTGCAAATGGTCCTCGAGCCATTGGGTCGAAACGAGCGTTTCGGGATGAGCGTAGTCGTTCATGAAATCAAAGGGCTGTCTTTCGAGGTTACGTGCCGATTCCGGCTGAGGAGCGTCCCATGTTGTCGAGGAATGGCTGAAATGTATTCGGGTCGAACTCGTCGTCCTGCCTGATCACCACGAGTTCGCGCGACCGGAATTCTCGCTTTTCCTCGGTCAGCGGTGGAGCGATATACACCCCCGTCGGTACTGTGGTGCGGTCCGACCGCGTTCGCAGCCACGTCGCAAGCTCTCGCGACTTTTTGCGGAGCCAGTGGCGTTCCGCCGACCCCCAATAGATCAGCATGCCTTCGCAAGCCTGTAAGTTCTCTTCGTGGTCCGTTCGGATCTGGTCCTCGTCTCCGTCGAACAGCGGCAAGATGACCTCGTACCCTTGCTCGAACAAAAAGTCCTCAATCGGTTTCGCGGCTTCCTGATCGCACTTATCAACGATCAGGTAGACGCGCGCAACGTTGCAACCGCAGTTCGCGGCTGCGGTTTTGGCTTGTTGGGACGCTGCGACCTTCTCCTGAACGGCGTTCGCCAGTTCAGAGAGCGTCGTTTCCCAAAGGTCGGCTCTGCTGTGCGCGGCCGCGGCGGTTCGGAGGGAGGCGACCCGCTCTGCCTGCCGCTCGTCGGCGGGTGTCAGACCGGGAGGTAGCCAGAAGATCGTGGCGAGATCGCCCGTTTGCGCCCGCTCGAGGGCGATTCGCTGTTCGATTGCCGAAAGCGATTCCGTCGCGCTCTCAGGGATGATTCCATAGTTGCTCCCAATCATGTGAACCGAAACTTGACACCTGGCTAATTGACTTCGGGCGGACTCCTCTACCTCGGACGCAATAAGGGGCGGCCGCAGCTGCGGCAGGATCTCGAATCCCCTGCTTTCGAGATCCCGTTTGACCTGGCTCCATTGTGCTTTGAGATCGGAGCTGGTCTCCGCCAGGTACACCGTGCCAACGGATACCTCCTTGCCCCCGCCATTCGCCGGCTCGGGCTCGGGCGCCGAAGTCATCGACTCCAACAAGTCCCGGACGTCGTGGGCGAGGTCGTCGAGCCGGACCCAGTAGTCTTCCTCAGCCGGGCTGAATGCGCCGATTGCGAATTCGAGCGACGTCCCGGTCTCGGTGTTGGTCTTGAAGAAATCGTAGCCTCGGAGCGGCCGCACTGGTGGGGGGTGCTGATCCGGAGGCACCGGGGTCTTCACAACCTTGAATATTCTGGCGCGGTCGCGGACGTTGACGCCTCCAGTCCTTTCAGACAGCTTGCAAAACTCATCCAGCTCCCGCTTGCACCATTCCGACTTGACGTAGCGCGGCGTGAGGACCGACACGAGGAGTGCCACCTTCGGCATTGTCAGGAGGGGGCCCGACTGTCCGGTCTCCTTCGGATCGCGCCAGATATCCGGTCTCTTGCCGAGTAGTTGGCCCACCCGCACTTCCAGCGCGCGGTGGAACTGCGAGATCCACCCCTCTTGTCCTTCGAGCAGGCTCTCGTTGTCGAGAGGAGAGTAGCTGATGTAGATGTCGCTTTCGAACTGCATGATCTCCTTCAGGAAGTCCAGTCACTATCCCACGCCACGGGGTCTTCGCCCGGAAACTGTGTTAGAAAGCCCCTGGCTGACGTGGCTTCCAAAAACTCCCGGGTAAGAGTCGGCTCTGGCGCTCTGTCCGGCCTCGCGCCAGACGGGTGCATTACAACGCGAGGCGATACTCCACGCGGATTGTGCGTTCATACCAGACTTCCTTCGTGAGGGCTTCGCCATAGCCGACATATATCGACTGCCCGGTGCCGAACCCCAAACGGGCCCCGAGCTTCAGGTTCACGATGGTGGTTTTTGCGGGGTCAGCAACCCACTTGTTGCGTAATGTGCCGGTCGCGGAGCCTGTCTGGATGCCGCCCAACACGCTCCAACCCACGACTTCTACAACCGGCGCAAAGCTCACCGCGGAGCCGGCAGGTGCAAGGTCATACCCAAAACCAACACCGTATCGGATTATCTCACCGCTGTACTCATCGATTGGGCTGTCAAGGCCTCCGTCCAGCGGGGGGGCACCCGCATTCGTGCCGTCGCCCGTGGAGCCGTCGATCGGAATCCATGCGCGTAACTCCCCCTCCAGGGTTGCCCGCGGGTTCGCCTGGACGAAGTACAGTAACGCCGGTTCCAGGCTCACGTGCTCGGTACCGAGGCCACGTAGCCCATCTCCCGTCGGAAGGTAGGCTCTCAGTTGTAGCGTGAGTGACTCCCGGATGTCGCCGTTGGCATCCGGTTTCGCCAGCAGTGCTCCTTTGACACCGATTTGCACATCGCTCAAACCGACCTCTTTCGAAAGCACTGTTGGACGGATAGACCTGAACGGAACCTCCGCGAAGACGGAGACGCGCTCGTGGAAAGCAAATTCGCCAACGAGCGTAGCCACGTGATAGTCCAGCTCCGGCTCGATGAGCCCTATGTCGAGCAGATTGGCGCCTGTGACACCCTGGTCAAAGGCTGCGGGAGCCGGGCCGGGCGCGAAGGGATCGGCATCGGGCGGGCCGAGATCGAGGATCTTGGCGACTTCCCGATAGCACCCACACTTGGCATAAAAGAACTCCGCCCGATCCGGTCGGTTGTTGCCGTGGGCAAAGTCGTAACGGAGTTGGAGTCGCGTGCCGACGACTGCGTTATCGATGTACCCCGTGTTGCTCTTGCTGCCGGGCAGTTGCGCAAAAGCGCTCCCTGCCGGCATCAGCAACAGACCAAGCAGCCAGCCTGCGACCGCGCCGCAGGACCGTGGCAATCGAGAATTCCCCATCTTCGACCTCCTCGAGATGAAACGGCGATGGTTGCAAAGTCGCCGATACGATATTATCACCTGCCGCGTGTCGGTCGGCAATCAGGCTACGTCCGGGATCATGGAGAAAAAAGCCTGACTCGGACCTTCCAGATTTCCCACGGTGGGGAAAGCCCATCGATTCTCGGCCGGCGCCTCGGCGGGCAACGTAATACCGTAACGCTCGACGATGTGTCGCGTTTTGACGATATCATGTCGTGATTTGATGATCAATTAGGGCGAAGCGCTCGTATCACAATTGTCGAGTACGGACCCGATCGCTGTGTTGGCAGCGGCCCGGGTAGCCGCCGGGAGAGCATCCCTCCATTGGCGATAGAGGCCGCAGTACGCGGGATAGCCGGCAACGAACTGGCGGTGACGCTCCGCGGCGCGGGACATCAGGCCGATGGCCGCTGGATACTGCCCGGGCCGTGTCCGGATTCGCGCCAGCGCGAACAGCGTGTTGCCGTACCGCTGCTGGAAGTCGTCACGCGTAACGACCGAGCCGTGGTAATACCGGTCCAGCGTCTCCCAGATCTCGAGCGCCTTTTGCAGCTGATCCTCGGCGTCCCGATTTCGATCCGCCTCGCTGAGGAGGAATCCCAAACTGGAGTACGTGTTTCCCCGTTCGATGTCCAGTATGGGGATCGGTGCCGCGAGCGAGTCGAACAGTGCCGCCGCTTTCATGAACTCCTGCTCGGCCAAGCCGAACTGACCCCTTCGCTGCTGGAACAGGGCGAGGTTGTTGTGGTAAACGGCCAGTTCCTTTACGAGACCTCGATTTCGAGACGGTGACGCCGCAACACGCTGCGCAATTTCGATCGCGCGTTCATAGCTTGCTTGCTCGTCGTCTTCTCCAAGGTTCCCCAGGTTGTTGAACACGCGGGCCATCTCTTGCCAATACACGTCGATCGTCGCCGAGGGGTTCACACGGAGTACCCGCAGCGAGTCGGTGATCAGGGAGTCGAGAATCCCAAGCGCAAGCTCGTAGTCGGCACGTGCTGATTCGTTGTCCTCATCTTCATTGAAGGTGATGCCTCGGTTGTAATAACTGCGGGCCCGTTCCTGCTGGTAAGTGGCGCTATCCGGGAATTGCTCCACCAGGGAATCTTGCAACGCGATGGCGAGGTTGTAGTTATCCCTCGCGGACTGGCGGCTGCTGGGCTTCAGGACCACGCCAAGCGAGTTGTACACGTTTGCGAGCTGTTGGCGGTATGCAGGGTTATCGTCTTCAGCACGCAGGCTCCGCAGGCTGTCGATGGACTGTCGATAGGCGGTCTGCGCGCTGTCAGAGTTGCCAAGGGCCGCGTACACGCCGCCGAAGCGTTGTAACAGCACGGCCAATCGCTCGCGCAACTCGAGTCCCCGCGTTTCCGCGCCGAATTGCGAGTATGCATTCTGCGCCTTCGCCAGCAAATCTGCGCGAAGTTCCGGTGCGACGTCGCTCGCGGTGTCGCCGAGCATCATCAACATCGTATCGACAGCCGCTACTGCGACCTGTTGGTTCCTGTCCGCTCGCCTACTCTGCCGCACCGCGACCAAGGCAGAGATACCAATCAGCACACCGGCAAGTGCGAACGCCGCCGCGAGTTGCCGCCACCGGCGAACCTTCTTCTTTCGCGCGTGTTCTCTCTCGTACTCTTCCCGATCCCGTGCTGCTTTGCTCTCTTCCAGAAATCGAATGGCCCGGCCGAATTCGGGAGCATACTGTTTGGCCCACGCGTCTGTAGGGTCGTTGTGCTCTCGCCACTTGAGGCCGATCTCGAGTTCCGGGTCGCGCCACAGACCGGCGAGCCCCTGCTCCCAGCGCGCCGCGGCGGCCGCAACTTCCAGATACCGCTCTCCAGCCGCATTCTCTTCCTCCGCCCAAATCCCGAGCCGCTTCCACACGCGCATGAGGCTTTCGTGAGAGATGTCGAGTATCGAACCACCCGTGAGTGCGACGTCTCCCGGAGGCATGAGGAAGGTCCGCCCCTGTTTCCTGAACAGGTCGGCAACCGCTATGACCGTATCCTCGGTCGTCTCCGCGATTTTGCTCACGGTATCCACGCGGGTGGGCCGCCGGATTCCTCGGGGGTCCGTGGTCGTGTCCGTCAGCGTCTTGAAGAGCCGCTCGGCTATGAGCTTGCCGTCGGCATCCAACTCGTTGTATGCCTCATCCGCATGCAGTGAGAGGGCCTCCTCCATGGTCCCAACCGCATCGTAGTGGCTCAGGTCGAGCGGCGTCCCGTTTGCGCCGTCGGCCGCCCAACGATCCCATGTGCGCATCAACGCGTGTTGCAGAATCGGAAGCTGGTCGGCATCGTCACCGACGTCGTTCAACAACCGCGTAACCAATCGCGGTGCGATCGTGGCGTTGCTGACGGCCACCGGCCCCTTGATCGCCAGCCGCAACTCGTCGCGCGTCATCCTCGGAATGAGGTACTGGCCCTCGTTGATCTTTTCGGGTAAGCCCGGATATTCCAGGCAATCGCCAAGGAAATCCGACCGCATAGTGAGCACGACGTAGATGGGTATCTCGCTTTGTGCCGTTGCTTCCAACAACAGCTTGACAAACGCCAACGCGTCATCGCTCGCGTTATCCACTTCCCTGCTGTGCTTGAAGCGAAACAGTTCTTCGAACTGATCGACGACAACCAGCACGTTCTTGTGAGTGGGTAGCCGCGCCTCTTCAAAGCAACTAATGAGACCCCGTGAACTTCGCCTGAGCGTCGCTTCGAGAAACAACCGATACATTTCCTGGAGTTCGCCGGACTTGCCTGCCAATGCCGGAGTATCCAGCGCGTCCACGAGGTTGCCGATCGGATCCGACCCTGGGCGGAGGACGGCGATGCCCCAATTCGAGCCGGCCTTGACCATGTATCCGCTTTGGAGGGAGGGGATGAGTCCGGAGTACACGAGAGAGGACTTGCCACTGCCCGACGTACCTAACACGGTGACGAGTCGGGTCGTGCGGAGTTTCCGGAGCAGGTCGTCGAGTTGCTTTTCCCGACCGAAAAACACCCGGTCTTCGTCGGAGCGAAACGGTCGCAGTCCCGGGAATGGATTAAACCGGTCGCTTATCTGCATTCGTTATAGTCGGGGTGTCCGGGCTGCTTCGATCGCCGTCAGGAAAGGTTCCAGTGCCGCCGGGTCGAACTCCGCCGGCTGGTTGAGCACGAGATGCTCCCGTGCACGGAAGCGTTCTTTCTCGGGGTTCATAGGTGGTGCGACGTAAACCGCCTGCGCGAGCGGCTGCGAGCTTCGGCCGTAACCGCGAATTTTCCAGAGGTCCCGCCGCTTGCTCCGGAGCCAGAGCTGATCCGCCTCTCCCCAATAAATGAGCACCGCTTCGCAGGTCTTGAGGTTTTCCTCGTGATCTTCCCGCACATCCACCTCATCGCCTTCAAACACGGGTAGGATGACCTCGTGGCCCTGGTCGAACAGGTAGTCCTCGAGGGCCCTGCTCGCATCTTGGTCGCGCTGATCCACAATCATGTAGATCCGGACCACCTCACAGTCGCACGGGTCAACATCGGGAATCTCGGGCTCGGGATTCGCAATCTGGGCGAGTCGCTGGTGAATGAGGGTCTTGAGTTCTTCGAGAGACGATTCGAGGACATCCGACCATTGATGGAGTCGCGGATCGGTCCGAAGCGATTCGATGAACCGTGCTTGCCGCTCGTCGTAGATGTCGAGATGCGGGGGCATCCAAATGATCTGGCGGAAGGTGTTGGCCTGGCCGCGTTCGGCCGCGAGCTCGTATTCGATGACGCTGACGGACTTCTCGATCCCCTCGGGAACAACGCCGTAGTTTCGACCAATCAAATGAACGGACATCTGGCACTTGGCCAAACCCTCCCGCAGGGCGCTGGTCGGATCGCCGGAGGCCATCGGCGTCGCGTAGTCGGGAATGATGTGGTAACCGTGCTCGAGCAAATCGCGTTGGATCGCGTCCCGTTCATCCTGTAGTTCAAAGCTCGTGTCCGCGAGGAACACGGTTGCTTTGGGGCTGCCGGGGGGGATGCGCGTTACCAGTTCCCGGGGATCACTGTGGTCCGCGAGGTCGAGGAGGTTGCGGATGTCGTGCGCGAGATCGTTCAGCCGAAAAATGAAGTCTTTTTTTGCATCGGGACCTAGCGCGACGTTCAACTCACGCTCTCTTCCGGTATCCGGGTCGCGCGTGTAGAACTCGTAACCGCGGAGCGGCCGGATTGGCTCTGGGTGCTGCTCCAAGGGAACCGGGGTCTTGATGACCTTGAAGATTCGGGACTTGTCTCCGATCCGAACGCCGCCGTGGCGCTCCGAACGGCGGCAGAACTCCTGCAATTCACGGGTGCACCACTCCGACTTGATGTACCGTGGACTCACCACCGACAGGAGTATGGTGCACTTGGGGAGTCGCTCGAGCAGCGCTTCGGAGATGTAGTCGTTGCCCTGCATCTTGGGGTCGCGCCAAATATTCGGTTTTTTACCGAGCAGCTGCCCGACCCACACTTCCAGTGCCCTGTGAAACAGGCTGATCCACCCGAGTTGCTCCTTGATCGGGCTCTCGTTATCGAGATGGGCATAGCTGATGAAGATGTCGTTCTCGTACTGCATGAGTTTGCTAATCGTCGGTCGCAGGTGTCGAGTACCGGCCGCGGTAGTGGAGCAAGGGAATCTGTTGGAAAGTGGTACCTCCTGTAACACGCCCGAGAAAGATGGTGTGATCGCCGGCGGGAAAGGCCCGCGTTCGCTCGCATAAGATATGCGCAACGGCTCCGTCGAGCAGGGGCAGTGCGTCTGGGCCCTTGCGGTACAGGATGTGGCAAAAGCGTTCCGCCGCGTCTCCGGCAAAAAACTGCGAGATGGCCTGCTGATCGCCCGCAAGCACGTTGATGGCAAAGGTCGATGCCGCGGAGATCACCTCATGAAACGGATCGTCGTGGTTGATGCATACGAGGAGGAGCGGCGGATCGAGCGAGGCGGCCGCAACCGCACTAGCTGTCATCCCGGCGGGCTGGCCTCCAGCATCAGTCGCGGTTACAACCGTCACACCGGACGCGAACCGTCCCATGAGTTCCCGAAACTCGGCGGTGGATACCGAGATCAAGTTGGTTGCTTCATTTGACATAATCGTGCACTACAATCCTACGATTGGCGGTGAGTTGCTTGCAAGCCTATCGACGTCTCGCGTCCTGCGTCCTGCCTAAAATTACACCGGGACATCATTGGATACTGAACGTCGGACGTTGAGCGTTCTATTAGACGCACAGCCCAAGCGCGATCAGTCCCCCGACTCCGACGGAGACAAAATTGACCCCGTTGTTGTCGAGCCACGGCCAGCCCCGGGTTGCTTTGCACGTCGATCCACACGAATGCACCTTGGATTCCGTCTCGGCCGAACACGTCTCGCACAGGTAACGACGCTGGATGGTGGCTCCCAGCACCGAATCGAGCATGAAACCAACCACGCCGCCGACAGCGGCCGCGACCGCCACCGCCGGTTCCATACCCAGCAAACGGGCTACACCACCCAGGATGATGGCTCCCGCGAGCCCGCCAAACGTCCCTGACCACGTCACGCCCCCCGAGGTGCCCGGTTCGACGGGCGCGCCCGTCGTGATGAGGCGCGTTGGGCGTTTGGCGAATTGCCCGATCTCGGTCGCCCACGTGTCGGCCTGAGCTGCGGCGAGTGCCCCAGCCAAAAGCGGCCATCCGAGAGCGGTGGTTGGGATCAACGCCGCGCCGAGCGCCGGGCATGTTCCGTTCGCGAGCACCTGCCACCCGGTACGGGCCGGTCGTTCTCCCGACGAACGTCGAGTGAGCAAGCTCCCGGTCACGAAGAACAGCGCCAGCAAGCCGGCGCCAGGTAGACCGCCGCCG
>JBFHWR010000143.1:0-9478 GCA_041599395.1 Gemmatimonadales bacterium
GATGCGGTCGATCTTCCGGGCAGCCAACAGGACCTTCGCGATTCCGGGGAAGAGCCGCCCGGACGGATTCCGCTTCAGCGCCACGTTCAAGTCCGGAAGCGCCGCGGCAAAGCCGATCGGTACGCCTTCTCGCTCGACGAAGACCACGAGGTCCGGCACGACGACGGGCTTGAGCTGCTTGGCCAGATGGTCGATCTCGGAGTCCGTCATCGGCACGAACCCCCAGTTCCGTTCCCACGCCGCGTTGTAAATCTGTTTGATCAACTCCACGTCCTCCCAGAAGTGGTTCATGCGGAGGCTCCGGAGGGTGATTTTTTTCCGCTTCATGATGTGCTGTGCGCCGCGAACGAGCCGTTCGGGAATATTCGGGTTCATCGTCTGATACTGGTAGGCGTCCTTCACCTTGGTGAATCCCGCTTGTTCGACCAGCGCGCGATAGTAGGGCGGGTTATGTGCATTGAGTAGCGTCGGGGGGCTGTCCAATCCCTCGACCAGCAGCCCGCACTCGTCGTTCGTTGATGGGGAGGCGGGGCCCCGGACGCCAGTGAGGCCTCGACCGCGGAGCCATGCTGCGGCCGCCTCGAATAGTGCATTGGCGACATCCTGGTCGTCAACGCACTCGAAGAAGCCAAAGAACCCAACGGAATCGTCGTGAAAGTCGTTATGCGCCCGGTTGTGGATGGCTGCGATCCGCCCGATCACTCGCGGGCGTGGCTTGGAAGCTTCCGCAATGAAGTAAGCCGCGTCGGCATGCTCGAAAAACGGATTTTTTTTGGTGGAGAGTAGCGTGCGGACATCCATACGCAACGGGGGAACCCAGAGTGGGTCCCCCCGGTGCAGTCGATACGGTAAGGCGATGAAACGTTCAAGGTCGGCGGCCGAACGGACCAGCCGCGCGACGACCTGCTTCGTCAAATGACGCCCAACTCCTTGCCGAGTTTGTCAAGGGTGTCGAGCGCGAAGTCCAGCTGCGCGGGCGTATGCGTCGCCATCAAGCTCGTCCGCAACCGGCACTGGTCCGGTGGGACCGCCGGCGGAACCACGGGATTGGTGAACACTCCCGCGTCAAACAGCTTTCGCCAGAAGAGAAATGTCTTCTCCAACGGGCCGATCAGAACGGGGATGATCGGGGTCCGGGTCGGCCCGATGTCGAAGCCCATCGAGCGGCATCCTTCCTGAAAGTGATGCGTGTTTTCCCACAAGCGCGCTTGCCGCTCCGGCTCAGCGATCATGACTTCGAGTGCGGCGAGGACGCCGGCGGTGTTCGCTGGCGGCAGTGCCGCGGTAAACATCAGCGCGCGGCTGTGATGCTTGAGATAGTGGATGACCTCTTCGCTGGCGGCGACGAAACCGCCAATGGACGCGAGGGACTTGGAAAAGGTCCCCACGATGACGTCGACCTCGTCAATCAATCGAAAATGCGCCGCCGTACCGTCTCCCTTGGGGCCCAGCACGCCGACCGAGTGCGCGTCGTCCACAGCGAGCGCCGCCCCATAGCGCTGCGCGAGCCTGACCAGCGCCGGGACGTCCGCAATGTCTCCCTCCATGGAGTACACGCCATCGACAATGATCAGGGTCCCACGATCTTCGTACTTCTGAAGCTTGCGTTCGAGCTGGTTCAGATCGCCATGGTTGAAGCGCTCGATCTCTCCGTATGACAGCTTCGCACCGTCAACAATCGACGCATGGTCGAGCTTATCGACAAACACCACGTCGCTCCGACTCACGAGACCCGCGATGAGCCCCAAATTGGCTTGGTATCCGGTGGAGAAGACAAGCGCTGCTTCTTTCCCAAAGAAATCCGCGAGTCGCGCCTCGAGTCGCTCATGCAATTCGAGCGTGCCGTTGAGGAAGCGGCTTCCCGTACAGCCGGAGCCAAAACAGTCCAGGGCGCTCTTGGCTGCTTCGAGTACCGCAGGGTGGTGGGTCAACCCGAGATAATTGTTGGAACCCATCATCACCCGTTCGCGGCCCTCGATGACGACAACGGTGTCTTCCGCCTTCGAGATAGGCTTGAAATATGGGTACAGGCCCTTCGCCTCGATTTCGTGAGCCTTGGTGAAACCGCGGCACTTCTCGAAGAGTTGGAGTTGTTGTAGAGTCTGCGTGTCCACGTCGCCTCGACGAGGTTGGAATGACTGGGTCACGGGTCCCCCTTGTCCATACTCCCCGGGGGGTTCGCAAAAAGATCTCCGAAGGTAGCGAGCGCCGTTCCAATCCACAAGGGGAGCGGCCCCATTCTTCGGGCCTGGCTCGTCTTCCGTAAACTGTTGTGATACAATTAATTGGAAGATTCACTCGCCGTTCGCATCCCGCCCATCGGGTACACGCAGCGGTGAGCCTGTGCTCCGTGTGCGGGACCCCACCCATGGGCCAACGCGACACCGCGACGCTCCCGGTAATGGAGTTCACTACATGGCAATGCCACGCAGGCCGGAGACGGTGGGAACTCGGACGAGCGCGGCGTGAGCGGGAAACGACGCTGTGCGATGCGTGGTCGCGCAGCCGAATCGAACACGACGCGTGTCAGACGACGCTTCGAAGAACCACGGGACAGGTTGGAACGTAGTACATTGGGAAAGCCGTTTGATACACTCTGTCGGTGGCAACCGGTGACGGGGGTTACGGTATGATGCTCAGCGGACAACGAGACTCCGTACCACGACCGGCCGAACCGCCCGAACGTGAGCAGACCTTGTTTATGACCCGCCGCCGTTGGTGTTGCCCTCTCGGTCTTTGCGTCGCGGCCGCCGTGTTCCTGCCGACGGCGCTCGTGGCTCAGAGCGACGTCGAAGCTCTTGGTGTTCGTGCCGGAGTCAGGCCGCCTCCCGGTTTTTACGATGTGCTTCGCGCAGACCCGACCGCCTTCCAGTTCTCTGAGGACAACGGGTGGATACGGAGGGGCCGCGGCGTCGCGGCGGCGCGAAATCGGCAGCGAGCCGTTGCTGCGGGCACCGCACACGCGCCCGCCGCACCCCTTGCAGACGGGGTCTTGACCGGTGAGATGACGCTCGCGGTTTTTCTCATTCTCTACGCAAATACGGACTCCGCGGCGACGGTCGCCGAGCTGCCTCGAGACGACTTTGTCGCGAGCATGTTTGGGACGGAGACGGCTCCGCCGTATTCCCTGAACACGTTCTACCAGGAACTCTCGAACACGTTGCTGGGCATCCAGGGGGGCGTGTTCGACTGGACTCGCGTGTCGAGCGCGGATTCAGTTTACGAGGCCGGTTGCAGCGGGTTGTGCTCGGCGTCCAATACGCCGTTCACCGATATGATCGCTGAAGTCGTGGCGGCGCATGACGGCGCGGCGGATTACGGTCAGTTTGACAACGATGGTGCGGATGGCGTGCCCAACTCAGGGGATGATGACGGGTATGTCGATGCCATCGTGTTATTCCACCCGGAGGTCGACGGCGCCTGCGGGAGTAACGGCAATCTCTGGGCTCACCGATGGTCGTACCGTGGCCGTCGGGGCGCGGACCTCTTCACGAACGATGACGCCGCAGTGGGCGGGAAGATCAAGGTCCGGGATTACATCGTTCAGGGCGGTCAGGGCGGGCCGTCGGGGTGCGCCCCGAACGAGCCTCAAGCCATTGGCGTCGTGTCGCATGAGACCGGTCACCTGTTTGGGCTGCCCGACCTATACGACACCAGCAACGACGGTGAGGGGATTGGCCACTGGGGGTTGATGGGCTCCGGAAACTGGCGGCTCCCGTCGAGTCCGGCACACATGTCGGCCTGGTCCAAGGGACAACTCGGGTGGGTAACCGAGGTGCTGGTGCAGAATGATGTCACGCTCGAGATCAGTCCGATTATCGAATCTGACACGGCCTTTGTGCTTCCGATTCCGAACCGGAACGAGTACTTCCTGCTCGAGAATCGCCAGGCAATCGGCGCCGACGCATTCATCGCCGCGCCAGGGCTGCTCATTTGGCACGCGGACTCCGTGCTGATCCGCTCGCGCTCTTCGTTCAATGGTGTCAACGCGTCGCAGCCGTACGCCCTGGCGCTGGAACAGGCCGACGGTCGCAACGACCTTCAGGACGGAGCGAATCGTGGCGATGCGTCGGATCCGTACCCGGGCAGTGGGTCCCGCACGGCGTTTGGTTCCGGAACCATCCCCTCGAGTGCGACGAACGACGGTGCGAGTTCGTACGTCGCCGTCGACTCCATCACACAGGAGCCGTCCGGTGCAATCACCGTACAGATCCGATTCGAGCTGCCCACGTTTATCGCCGCGTCTCGGGAGTTCGCCGTCTTCCGGCTCGATGGTGAGCCGCTGACTGCGTTTGAACAGCGCCTGACTCCGGGCACTGACCACACGCTCGACATCGACGACGTGCAGCTGGTCGACGGGAGTCGGCGGCGGTACACGTGGCGTTCGTGGTCGAACGGTGAGCCCCGTTTCCACACGTTCATTGCGTCGCAGCGAGGGGATTCGATCATCGCCGATGTCGCGGCGGACTACTTGTTGCAGGTGTCGCGGGTTGGGATCGGGGGATCGGTCGCAGCCGACGGCGGCGTGGACATCGTCAATGGAGAACTCGTCGCCGAGGGCACGCAGATCACGCTGACTGCGACCGTCGACTCCGCTCAACACCTGTTCGAGGGTTGGTCCGGAGACACGGCGTCCACTGACCCGACGTTGGTACTGGACATGCCACGGCCCTTTGAGCTCACGGCGACGTTTGCCGCTCCGCTCGTCGCGGACTCGGACGATCCACCCGCGGCGATCATGGGTGCATCGTACAACCACCAGTTGGGTGCGAGAGGCGGCATTCAGACCTTCTCATGGAATCTCGTGTCCGGTGCGCTGCCGTTCGGCGTGTCGCTCCGTACCGATGGTCTGGTGAGCGGCATCCCCCGAAGGCTCGGTGAGGCCACCTTCACCGTGAGGGTTCGGTCGGGGTCACAGGCCGTTGAAGAGCGGTACACCCTGGGGGTGTCGGCGCCGGCGTTGGATGTGCAGGACGTTGTCCGACACTTGCTCGGGATCACGCAGGTCTTGACGATCGACGAAAACCGGTACCTGGATCTCGTTGGCAACCAGAACGGGGGGTTCGATTTGGGGGATTTCCTGGCGTGGGTGGAAACGACGGGTGCAACCGTGTCGGCTGCTGACATCGCCGACGTTTTGCGCCGGGCGTCGCTCGAGTCGCCAGCCGCGGGCCTGGATTCAACACAGAGGAGACGGCAATGAGAGGCCGAATCATACTCGCGGCAGTTGTGCTCGGCGCAATCGGCTTGTCCTGCGATTCCGGGCCCAAAGCCGGCGAACTCGTGTTCAACTTCGAATCGCCCGACAACAACGATCGCGCAATCGTCTTCAAGGCGACGGCTGCGACGCCATTCATGATCACGAACATGTCCGCTGCCTGTTCGGGCTGCCAGATCTTCCCCCACAAGGTAACGGACCAGGATTGGCGCGGCGTGCTCACGGGTGTCACTGCGAATACTCCTGCGCTTCGCGTTGCGGTTTCGGATCGGAAGGAGATCGAGGCCTATTCGCTCACCGTAACCGACGTGGCAGGCGCCGATTACCAACCGCGCGCGACCACGAACCGGCGGCTGGTCCTCGTCCAGTAGAGCTTACCCTCGCGGTATCCCTTGCTCTGGGGATTTGGGCACCGGGTCAGGATGCACCGTGCACTGTTACCCGCTCCGCCGTCAGCTCCCTCCCGCCTTCCGAACCAACAGCCACGCTCGATCCCGACCGCTCAGCGTGTCCGGTCCAAGGATGAACCGCGTCACGCGAATCGTATCTGGGACGAGCGTGCCCGCAATCGAGAACAACGCTGGCGGGTTCTCACTGGTGCTGATCGTGAACGCCACAAAACTGTCTGCGGTCACCGCTCCGTCGAATTGATCAAACCGTGCGGGATCGAGCCCCACGTCACCCGTGAAGAAATGTGTCAGCCCGCCGTAGACTCGAGGAGACCGAACCGAGTCAACGCGGATCTCTACCATCAGACGGTGTCGAATTCCTGCCGGTGAACGATCGGTCAGACTCCACTGACCTTCTAGGGCATTCAGGACACCCGTTTCGGCGGCGTTACGCTCTAACTCGCCGCTCGCCGAGCGATTGACGCATGCGGCTGCTGCGGTAAGAACGAGGCACCCAAGAGCGACCGCTGCGGATGAGACAGGTGGCTGCATGCCAGAATGGTAGCCCGTCCGGCCTCGCACGGAAACTGTTCCGCTGTGGCTTGCCAGGTTCCAATGAGACGGGGCAATCCGGCGCGAGCACCGTCACGGTCCGGCTCGCGCAGCGACTCATCGAGCTGAAGGCTGAAGAAGGAGAATTGGGAGGTCGCCATCTATCCCGCCGAGCGTCACGGATTCCAGCATGCTTCGAGCTGGACCGACGAATATCGTCGGATTTTCAAGCTGTTTGAGCGGACGCCGACGTAGGCCGGGCAAACTCCCGGCAGATGGTTGCGCGGGTCTTCTGTGTTGCAAGAACGGGTGTCGTTTGGGAGCGTCCGCGGCGGCACTTGCGAGCAAGCGAACTGCGGTTATTATGGGCGTACTTCCCAACAGACCGGACGACGTCGCGTGGCCCGTGTCTTACGAAACATCGTACTACAATCATTGGGGGGCGGAATGTGGTCCCGCCGTGTCGCTCCTCTGTTGGCAGCCGCTTCCGTCCTGAGCGCCATGGCCTGCGCGCGTCACCAATCGGACGAGGCCGCCGCTGAGGACGGAGCCCCAACGATCGAGCGGCTCGAACCTTCCGAAGGCCGTGCGGGGATAGCGTATCCCATTCAGGTCACTATTTACGGCAGCGGGTTCATGCCCGACAGCAATGCCGTGGCATTTGGTCCCGTGAGCGTCAACCGCCCCTCTTCCAGCGGGGGTACCGAGATCACGTTCTCCGTGCCCAAGCAGCGACAGATCGGTCGAGAAGCGGCGCCAATGGTGATGCAGCCGGGCGAGTACGAGGTTACGGTGACTACGTCCCGAGGACGCAGCAATGCGGTGACGTTCACGCTGACGCGCGGTTAGACGCTCCCTTGGGTGGTTTAGGAGGGGTTCGATGGACCACGTCGAAACACAACAGCCCGTGATGCGCGCCGTCTTCGGTGCGGCGGTTTTGCTCGTGACCACTGCCGTGATCGGCGAGGCCCAGGATGACAAGCCCCGCCTCCGCTGGGAGTACTTCAATTACCAGAGAGCGTACCCGCTCCAACAGATCCCTCCGGGAGCGTTCCGCGCGGCGCGGGCACAAGCAGTGTCGGCGTTTCCCAATTTGTCCTCGAGTGGGGCCGGGTTTGCACAGCCATGGATCCCGGTCGGTCCAGAGACGATTTCCCCGTTTTTCTTCCCCTTCCAGTTCATTGCGGCGGGCCGGCTGACGGCTATCGCCATCCATCCCACCAACTCCAACGTCATTTACGCCGGTGGAGCCCAGGGCGGTGTGTGGAAGTCCGTCGACGGGGGGACGACGTGGACGGCGCTCACTGACACCGAGTGCTCGCTGGCGATGGGGAGCATCGCGATCGATCCGGTTGACCCCGACATCGTGTATGCCGGCACGGGCGAGCAGCACTTCAGTCTGGACAGTTACTACGGATGCGGGGTGCTCCGGTCCGATGACGGCGGGGCGACCTGGACGCAACTCGGAGCCTCCGAGTTCACGCAGGTAGGCGGACCGGGCGCGAGCATTTCCCGCGTCGTGATCGACCCGGCTACGGCGGGTTCGACGACGGGAACCACGGTGCACGTGGCGAGCGACTTTGGGCTCTTTCGCTCGATGAATTCCGGCGCCACGTGGAGTCAGTCCCTGACGGGAGGCACCTGGACCGATTTGGTCATTGATCCGGTGACGCCTACCGTGCTCTATGCGGCGGCTTTTGCGAGTGGCGTATGGAAGTCCATCGACGGTGGATCGAGCTGGACGCTGCTCACTGGCGGTTTTCCGACAACGTCGATGACCCGGATCAACTTGGCGATTGCCCCTTCGGCTCCGTCAACGCTCTATGCCGGGGTTGTCGATGCGAACAATCAGGCGGAACTCCTTGGCCTGTATCAGACAACCGATGGAGGAACGACCTGGACTCCGGCCGCGACCACCCCGGCCTGCGGACAGTGTTTCTACGATTTGACGCTTGCCGTGGATCCCATTGATCCAGCCATCCTCTATTTCGGGGGCGTGGACCTGTACAAGTCGATCGATGCAGGCGCCACCTTCACCGCGCTTTCGCTGTTTCCGTCCGGACCGATCCACGTCGACAACCATTTCATGACGTTCGATCCGCAAGATCCCACGCAACTTTTCGTGGGGAATGACGGAGGCCTGTACACGACCGGGGATGGCGGGATGACGTGGAGTACGTTGAATACCAATCTCGCGATCACGCAATTTTATCCCGGCGTCTCCCCTCACCCGACGAACGCGAACATCATCATTGGCGGTACGCAGGACAACGGCACGGTGGGAACACTCGGCACAACCGACTGGCTCCAAATTGGGGGCGGTGACGGCGGCTACACGGCGATAGACTTCGAGAATCCCGACATCATATACATCGAATCGCAGTGGACGCCCGACGACGACTTCAGCGGTCCGAATCGCTCAGACGATGGGGGCGATTCGTTCGTCCGGAAGGTCAATGGCATCAACCTGTCCGATCGAGCGCTGTTCATCCCGCCACTCGTGATGGATCCCACCGATCCGGCGACCCTGTACTTCGGGACCTTCCAACTCTACCGAACGGACGACCGCGGCGAGACGTGGATGGCGTTTAGTGGTGATTTGACAAACGGCCCGCCTGGGGGCATCTCGGCCATCGCGCCGGCGCCGTCAAATCCGGACGTCGTCTATGTCGGTACGGGAGATGGCAACGTGCACGTGACCCAGGATGGTGGCGCTTCGTTTTCGCTCATCACCCTCGGTTTGCCTAACCGTTTCGTCACCGACTTGGCGGTGGATCCGAACGACGATCAGACAGCGTTCTTGACGGTTTCGGGCTTCGGATCCGGTCACGTCTTCAAGACGACCAACGCGGGCCTCCTCTGGCAAGACTTGAGCGGCAACCTGCCGGACATGCCGGTCAACACCATACTGCTCGAGCCAGGCGCGCCGTCCACGATTTACGTAGGTACCGACCTGGGTATTTACGCGTCCACCGACGGGGGCGGATCGTGGTCGCCGTTCAACGACGGACTGCCGCTTGTGGCGGTGTTTGACCTGGCGGCCGTGGAGAATACCGGCATCATGACCGCGGCGACGCACGGTCGCAGCATGTACACGACCACGTTCAGCGTGCCGTTGAGCTTGGCCGTCGATCCGGGGACTCGCGCGGCAACCGTCGATGAGGGAAGCACGCAGGCTGTTCCCGATTCGGCGGACGTCAAGATCGGGGGAACGGGCGCGAGCAATACCGGGTGGACCGCAGCGCACGGAGCCGGGAGCTGGTTGACCGTCACGACACCGAGCGGTACGGGGAGTGACAAGGTCCGTTGGACGCGGGAC
>JBFHWR010000144.1:0-9442 GCA_041599395.1 Gemmatimonadales bacterium
ATTCTGTACCACCCATCTTCGCCGGTTGTCGCCCGCGCGTTGGATCTGTTCACCCGTGCGGCCCGCGACGATTGTCTCCTGATTGCAGAACGGCTGAACAGTCATGCCAATCCGCAGGTGCGGGCGGCGGCTCTCCGATTCCGCACGTCGCTCAATCCCGACGAGTCGGCGTTGCGCGCGGCATTGGATGACCCGTCTGCCGCGGTCAAGTCAACCGCATTGGTGGGGTTGGTGGCCGGCGGATGGCTGCCGCGGACGGAGGCGATGGCGACGCTCGACCGCATCACGCGCGGTGGTTCGTCTGAAGACCTCGTCGCACTGGGCCATGCGATCAGACTGCAACCGAACGCTGCGCTCGATGAGGTCCTGCTCGAACTCAGCACTGTCGAGGAGCCACGGGTGCAGCGAGAGGCGGTTCGCGCGATGCGCAAGGTCCGCAGTCCGGCGTTCGTGCCTCGGTTGACCGTCATGCTCGAGCGCCGCGAACTCCGAGACGAAGTACGCAAGACCCTGGTGTCACTCGGCCCGACAGCCCTCGTCCGCATCGTGGCTGCGCTCAAAGACGCCGGGCAGTCACACGGCGTGAAGCGGCACCTGCCCGGCACGATCGCCCGGTTTGGCTCACAGCAGGCCGCCGACGCACTTCTGGCGCAGCTGCGCACCGAGACCGACGGCATGATTCGTTTCAAGATCTTGAGCGCGTTGGGACGGCTGCGGAACGCGCATCCCGAAGTGACCCTCGATGGCAAGCTGTTGAGCCAGGCCCTGCAGGATACGCTTGCGGTTGCACACCGGTTCATGCGGTGGCGTCGAGGGCTCAACCGCGGCGCACGCGAAGACAAGCAACGGGATACCGAGGCCAGGCGCGCATTGTCGTCGTTGCTTCGCGACAAGCAGGCCCATGCGGTCGAGCGTCTGTTTCGTCTGTTGAATCTCCAAACTGATAACGAGGACTTTCACCAGATCTATCGCGGGCTCCAGAGTATCAAGCGGGAGTCGCAGGCCGGAAGCCGAGAACTCCTGGAACATCTCGTCGCGCCGCCGGTGAAGGAACCGCTGCTCCATCTGGTGGACGACTTGTTCGATCCGGCGGGTGCGGCGTACGCACACCCCGACGCCGGGGAGCCATCGCCCACGTACCAGGAAGTGCTCAGGGAATTGCTGGCGAGCCCGCTCGAATCGTTGAGTAGTTTCGCCGCCTACCATGTGGGAGAGCTGGAGATGCGCGAGCTGGGTTCGGTGCTCGCGAGCATGCGTACGCTCTCCCCCGACCACGCCGAGATTCTGGAGCAGGTCCGGGCAAGGCTCGGCGACTCACCGAAGGGGGCGGTGTACTGATGCCTCCGTCCACCCTGTTTGTCGGTCCGCTGGACCGCGTCCTGTATTTCCGCACCATCCCTGCGTTTGAGCACCTGTCGTCCACGGAGCTTGCGGCAATTGCCCAGCATGCCAACGAGGAGTTCTACCCTGCGGGACGCGTCTTACTCGAGCGCGGTGAACCTGCGGACGCGGTGTTTCTATTGATTGACGGGTTGGTGTCGCTCACCCGGGGCGACAAGCCCGCCAAGCAACTCGGCGCTGGGGAGGCCGTGGGATTTCTCGAGCTGTTGGCGCGGACGGGTGAGGAGATGTACCTCCGGGTGGAACGGGACACGCTGGCGCTGAAGTTGGACTGGGACGCGCAGCTCGACGTGTGTGAGGAGCACTTTGGTATCTTGCTCGAGTACATCCGGTATTTGTCTCGCAGGAAAATCGAGGAATCGGCAACCCCCGCACCGAGCGATAGCAGCAAAACGCGCGAGCCCACTCCCGCCGAACCCGGTCCACGCCATTTCGTGAAGCGGGTGCTCGCCTTACAGCAATGCACTGCGTTTCCCACCGAAGCGATGGATGCATTAGCCGAGCTGGCGCGGCACGTCAAAACGGTTGACTGGCCGGCGGGCGGGACCATTTGGCAGACTGGCGACTCCGCGCACGACTTTCTCGCCATGCTATCGGGACGCGCGCGTTGCGCCGGCACGCGTGACGGTTCACGCACCGTGTATCGAACACAGCCCGACACACTCGGCATGCACGAGACACTCGCCGGAATGCCACGCTACTACGACGCGGTTGCGGCCGACGACGTGACCGCGCTCAAGATCGAACTCGAACCGTTTCTGGATATCCTCGAGGATCACTTCGATTTGGCGATGGAGTTTACGTCGTTGATGGCACGGGGGGTTTTGGGGGCAGGGACAGAAGATAAGGGAGTAGGGAGTAGGGAGTAGGGAGTAGGTGCAGGGAAACAGGCCTCACGCGCACTACCTCACTCCCCATTTCGATCGGAATCGCAAGAAAATGGTCCAAGCCGGAGTTAAAACGATACCGGGAACTCCTGGATCCGGGGCATCTTGAGCCATGCACAAGTACCGATCGCTGGCAGCCTGGAAGCACGCCCACACGCTTTTGATAGGGACGTTGCGAACGACCGATCGCCGGTACCATCCAAGGTCGCGGGCCTTGTTCGACCAGATCCGTCGATCCGCAATTTAAGTGGAAGCCAACGTTGTAGAGGGGTATGCGTTAGGAACAACGGCACTGTTCCGCCGTCACCTCCGGATTGCATTTGGCTCAGCTGCTGAGGCGGAGACCTTGCTCAACGCAGCACGCGAGATGGAATATCTCACTGAAGAGGACTACAAACCACTCAGTAGATGTGTAGCCGAGACCTTGCGCGTGATATATGGTCTGATGCGAAGTCCAAAGCTGCGGAGCCGGAAGTAGCGTTGACGGACGTAATTGCCGCCAACCGTCTCGCCCTTCTCCCTTCTCCCCACTCCCTACTCCCGTCTGCTCTGGCCCGCCCCTTGCACTGCCCCCAGACTCTCGTGCCGCCGTCAGTACGCCAACTGAAACCGTAGTCCAAACACCAGCGCGTTATCGAGCATCGGATCGGTATTGGGAGCGATGACGTATTGCAGATCGGTCTGCACGGCAATTTGCGCTGTTATGGCCGCGCTATAGGTAACTTCGAGCGCAATCTCTGATCGCTGAACGGCCCTGCCGGCGGCCCGTTCCGCCGCGCGGTACTCGGCGCCGTTATGCGCGGCCGCCACTCCGAACGCCACCTCGTCGTCGTCACGGGTGGGAAACGGCCCTCGGTATACAAGGCCTGCGCCGCTGTAGCTTGCAAACCGATTGACGTCCGAATCCGCGATGCCAGCGCGACCGAACACCCACAGTCCCTGTGTGGGATCTTCCGGCTCGTGACGCAGCTGCGCTTCGGCGAGGGCGTACAGTCCCCAGTTTCCTGACCGGCGGTCACGGCTGCCGTCCCCGTCGGCATCCGAGAACGCTGCGAAATCTGCGGTGTACGTCCAACCGCCCAGGGCAAACTTGGCGGCGTACTGCGCCGCCTCGAGCCGGCTTACTCGGCGCCTGCGTGCGCGTTCCGCCCGGCCTGATTCGGTTATGTTGTGGGTATCGCCGAGCATGAGACCGATTTCAGCAGCCATCAACGCGCCATCGTTGGCGGCAAACTCGATATGGGTGTCTGCGGGATCGGCAGGATTGCCGGGCACGCCGTCCAGCACGGTAAACTGGCCGTACCACGCCGCAGCTGGTACCACGCGCAGCCGCGCTCCGAGAGACGTAACCGGGAAAATCGACGGGCCCAACTCCCGACTCGAAGCGAATTCCGCACCAATCCCAAACGAACTGTTGAGTAACACCGCAGCGGATTGGATGACATCAAACTCGCTGTTCAGATCGTACAATCCCAGGAGGAGCGAAACCCGGTCGTCCCAGAAGCGTTGCTGAAGCCATAGCTCGAAGAGCCGCCACGCGTTCACGGCTTCGATGTTGTTTACGCCTTGCGCGTCACCAATGAACCCACTGGGGTCTCCGCCTTGATTCCCGAGACCATATACGTAGAGCGAGGGCGCGTTGCTTCCGAGCAGGCCCTCGAGTTCGAGGGAGGCGGTGATGTCGATGTTGTCGAGGTACGCAATGTCCCGTCGGCGGCCACCCGTGACGCTGGTGAACACGTCACCCGTATAGCTCAATTCGACCGTCAAGCCTTTCAGCGAGGAATCAGGTGTGCCCGGCTCCGCTTGCGCATCCACAGACGGTGGCAGCAGCGCGAAGCCCAGCAGGCCCAGACACAGGAGGATGGCCCGTCCCACCCCTAGTTCGTCCCACTCGTTTTCCGCGGCATCATCTCGTCCCGCATTGCCAGGTGATACAGAGTCGAGGCGACAACCACGGCTGCCTGCTTCAGGTCGTCTATCACCAAGTGATCGTAGGTGTCCACATACGTGTGGTGCGTGCGGATACCGTATTCGATTGGGTCTTGGATGAAGTTAAATCCGGGAATGCCCGCGCGGTCGAACGAGAGGTGGTCGGTGCCGCCGGTGGTGCCGTGGCGCACTGCAACCACACCCAAGTCGCGGAACGGCCAGAGGATCTGTTCGAAGACCGGAATCGCCTGCTCGTTCATTTGATCCCAGATCCCGCGAATGCGACCCGTGCCGTTGTCAACATTCAAGTACGCGGAGATCTTTGCGTGTAGCTCCGCGTGATTCTCAACCCACGCACGTGATCCCAAGAGGCCCTGTTCCTCCCCACTCCACAGAGCGATGCGAATCGTGCGCCGAGGCCGTACGTCGAGAGTCTTCAGGATGCGCATTGCTTCCATCATCACGACCGATCCCGCGGCATTGTCCGTTGCACCGGTCCCCATGTGCCAGGAATCGAGATGAGCGCCGGTCATCACAAATTCGTCCGCCAGGTCCGTTCCGGGGATGTCAGCCAGCGTGTTGTACGCTCGCAGATCATCCTCAAAGAAACGGTTTTGCACGTTTAGCTCGATCTCGACCGGCACGCCGTGCTCCACGTTGCGGTAGATCTGGCCATACTGTTCGGGGGAAATCACAATCTCCGGCGTCGGATAGGGATTATCCGGGTCGCGGCCGGGGCCGCTGCCCCCACCGCGGATGATGCCATAGCTGCGGGAGGAGCGTGCGAGCACCGCGGCGGCGCCTTCGTCTTGTACGAACTCGGCAACCGCGCGCCGCATATCCGCCCTGCGCCGGAACTCTGCCATCCGCGCGGGATCGAACTGAGGTTGCGGGCGCTCTGGAGCCGGCTCCAACAGATCATCCACGTCGAGCCGCCGATCGCGCGGCTCGTACTCGGGCTCGATGTCGGAGGCTTCCTGCATCAAGACAAACGCGCCGTCGAGCTTGCCTCGATACTGCGTTAGTTGCTCGACTGAATCCGCCATCACAATGACAACCGGTCCCTGCACCGTGCCGTCGGTGCTCCCAGTCCAGGCTGTCGGTTGCCCGTGGAGCGGCTGCACAAACGGCGTCAAGATCCGTCCACTGAAGGAAACGCGCTCCCATCCCCGGCCAAACTCGCCCCACGGCTCGATGGTGACGTTTTTCAGACCCCATTCGCGAAATTTCTCGGCCGTCCATTCGTTGGCCCGCGTCATCCCCGGGGAGCCCGTGAGACGCGGCCCGATCACATCGGTCAGATGGCGCGCGAGTTCTGGCATCTGTGAGTTTTCCAGTCCCTCGGCCCGGATGCGCTTGACGGTGACGAGGTCGACGCGTTCTTGGGCGATGGTCGCCTGGGCAACCGCCGCCGCCGGGGAAAGCAGCGACGCGAACGCGAATACATATGCAAATCGAAGTCGTGACATGACGAGTCTCCTCGAGACGTACTGCTGTGTCATTCGCTCTCCCGCACCGCCTCGACATCAATAGTGATGAACACTGTATCTCCAACGACCACTCCGCCTTTGTCCATCGTATCGTTCCAACTCACACCGAAGTCGTGCCGATTGATCTCGGTCGTCGCTTCGAATCCCGCTCGCAGCTTCGGCCCCTTGTCCACCCACTCTCCGTTCTCCTCCTCCCACCACGACGTCGGCCATTCACCAAGATAGCGCACTGCAAGAGCGGTTGGCCGTGCGACTCCCCGAATCGTCAGCTCGCCCGTTACAACGTAATCGTGATCACCCATCACCTCTACCTGATCGCCTCTGAAGGTGATGTGCGGATGGTTCTCGACGTCAAGGAAGTCGGAGCTTCGCAGATGGGCGTCACGGTCCGGTTCGCCCGTCCAAATGCCGGCGGCATCTATCGTTGTTTCCACAGAGGAGAGGCGGGGATTCTCTGGATCGAAGTCCAGCGTACCCTGTATGTTTTTGAACGACCCACGAACGTAGGTGACCATCATGTGCCGCGCGCGAAACTCCGCGGCGGTGTGGCCAGGCTCAAACGTCCACTTTGCCATCGATAGCTTCTCCTTTCACGAGCACGCGTTTTTCGCTGTGCTGTCTGCCAGTATTGGATATGGGATCCTCAGTATTCTAGTATCGGCGAGTCGTACCCCCCCGGCCTCTGCTCCCCGCTTCGCTGCACGTTATCGTCTGTGCTCGAAGAACTCTCGCAACACCTCCGCACACTCTTCTTCCATGACCCCGCCTCTGACCTCGGGCCGGTGATTGAGCGTCGGATGCCGTAAGAGATCCTCCACGCTGCCCGCCATCCCGGCCTTGGGGTCGTAGGCACCAAACAGTACACGCTTCACGCGGG
This sequence comes from Gemmatimonadales bacterium, assembly GCA_041599395.1. Taxonomy (GTDB): domain Bacteria; phylum Gemmatimonadota; class Gemmatimonadetes; order Gemmatimonadales; family GWC2-71-9; genus JBFHWR01. The sequence goes on from JBFHWR010000144.1 coordinate 6,588, forward strand.
CCAACACGATCATCCCGGCACACTGCGCGCAGGGTTCGAGCGTTATGTAGAGCGTTGCGTCGTCGAGGCGATCGGTCCCAAGCGTCTCGAGCGCCGATTGGATCGCAATCAGCTCGGCGTGCTGCGTGAGATCGTTTCGTGCGACCGTCTCGTTGTGCGAGCGGGAGATCACTTTTCCCTGATGCAGAATGGCCGCCCCGACCGGCACTTCGCCGGCAGCCGCGGCGTTCCGCGCTTCGTGGAGCGCCGTCTTCATGCCGAGTTGGTCGGCAGCGGAGAGTGGCGCTGCCTTGTGCGCCGCGTTGGACATGGGCGGATCAGGTGCCTTCCATTTCGCCGGCTATTTCCATCCCCGTCGAGATTATGCCGACTGCCGTGTCGAACAGGTCGTGCCGACGCTGTCCTGACAATGGATAAAGGCTCGATGGGTAGCACGAAGACGGAGTGGTCGGCGAGGACAGCGGAGAGGCGGTGATCAGTGGGCGAGCGCCCGAAGCTCCCAGCCGACGGGCGCATTTCTTTGCGAACATGCGCTAATCTAGTCGCCGAAATCGAGTCCCCACAACTCAGCGAAATCGATTTCCTCACAACGGCGGCCGGTGGCGAGGCGGGATTGCACACCCTCCGCCAGACGGTCTCGTGTGACAAAAAGATACCTGGTATACAAACGTCACCCCTAGCCCGAATGAGCGACGTGCTCGCTCGAGAAAGCGCCGTATTCTGGTCGATTAATTTGACGCGGGGGGCGCTCTGCGGGTCACCGGCTCCCTCCGGGGCGCGACACCCTGTAGGGCACAGGGGCACCTTCATGGGGCGGGAGCGCCCTAGGGGACGGGAGCCGCCCTAGGCCCCCAGTTCGACCCGCGTCCGCTCGTCTGCGGCCGATTGGGCCGGCGCCTGAATGAACTCCAATCGTTGCCCGTCCGCCGCACGCACCACACGGATCACATCGCCTTCGCCTACGGTCCCCTCCAACACCGCAAGGGCGAGCGGGTTCTGGATGTGTCGTTGGATGGCCCGCTTGAGTGGCCGTGCACCGTACACCGGATCGTAGCCCTCAGCCACGATGAACTCCTCTGCCTCCGGCGTCATCTCCAGCACCAACCCCTTGCCCGCCAAGAGTTGCTTCACGCGAACCAGCTGCAGCTCGACGATCTTGGCCAGCTCGTCTCGCGCGAGCTGCTTGAACACTATGACGTCATCGACACGGTTCAGGAACTCCGGCTTGAACGTGTGTCGCAACACATCCAACACGCGCTGCTCGGCCTCGGACCAGTCACGCCCGCCAAACTCGAGAATGAAGTTGCTTCCGACGTTGGACGTCATGATGATCACCGTGTTCCTGAAATCAACGGTGTGGCCCTGGCTATCGGTCAGACGGCCGTCATCCAGAATCTGGAGCAGGACGTTGAACACGTCCTGGTGCGCCTTCTCGATCTCATCGAACAACACCACCGCGTACGGCCGGCGACGGATCGCTTCCGTCAACTGGCCCCCTTCCTCGTATCCGACGTATCCCGGCGGCGCCCCGATCATGCGTGCGACCGCGTGTTTCTCCATGTACTCCGACATGTCGAGCCGCACCACAGCACGCTCGTCGTCAAACAAGAACTCGGCAAGCGCCTTTGCGGTTTCGGTCTTCCCCACACCGGTCGGTCCCAGGAAGATGAAACTGCCGATCGGCCGATTGGGATCCTGCAGCCCCGCGCGCGAACGGCGCACCGCATTGGAAACCGCCTCCAGCGCCTCCGTCTGCCCAATGACGCGCCGACCCAACTCCGTCTCCAACCTGGTCAAACGCTCACGCTCGGACTCGAGCATCTTGGAGACCGGAATGCCAGTCCACTTGGAGACGATGTGCGCAATGTCTTCGTCGTCTACTTCTTCCTTCAGGTATTTGCCCTCCGCCTGAATCTGCTCCAGACGATTTTTTCCGTCCTCGATTTCCCGCTCGAGTTCCGGCACGCGCCCGTACCGGATCTCGGCCGCCTGCTGCAGGTCACCCTGCCGCGTGGCCTGCTCCGCCTGAATCCGCGCTTCTTCCAAGTCGGCCTTCTTTTCGCGCAACTGCTTGATCGCGGCCTTCTCCGCCTGCCACTGCGCCTTCATGCCCTGCGAGCGCTCTTGCAACTCGGCAAGCTCACGCTTGACGGCATCGAGCCGTTCCTTGCTCGCGCGATCCTTCTCGCGCCCCAGCGCCTGTTCTTCAATGCGAAGCTGCACAATGCGACGCTCGACCTCGTCGATCTCCTGCGGCAAGCTGTCGATCTCGATTCGGAGCCGGCTTGCCGACTCGTCGATCAGGTCAATTGCCTTATCCGGGAGCTTCCGCTCGCCGAGGTAACGGTCCGAGAGTGTCGCGGCGGCAATCAGCGCGTTGTCGGTGATGCGCACGCCGTGGTGCACCTCGTAGCGCTCCTTCAGCCCACGGAGAATCGCAACCGTGTCTTCCACAGACGGCTCGCCCACATACACGGGTTGGAAGCGGCGCTCGAGCGCCTTGTCCTTCTCTACGTGTTTCCGATACTCGTCCAGAGTAGTCGCGCCGACGACGTGCAGCTCGCCGCGTGCAAGGGCAGGCTTCAACATGTTGGACGCGTCCACGGCGCCCTCGGCCGCACCGGCGCCCACGATGGTGTGCAGCTCGTCGATGAAGAGGATGATCTCCTCGTTCTCGCGGATCTCGTTCATGATCGCCTTCAGGCGCTCCTCGAACTGACCGCGGTACTTGGTCCCGGCGACGACGCTGGCCAGGTCGAGGGTGATGATCTCCTTGCGGTGCAGGAGCTGGGGGGCGCGCTTGTCCACCACGCGCTGGGCGAGTCCCTCGGCGATCGCGGTCTTGCCCACGCCCG
>JBFHWR010000145.1:0-9394 GCA_041599395.1 Gemmatimonadales bacterium
GGAGCCGCCTCCTCCACTGGAATCGCGTCTCCGTTGTCGTCTTCCTGGACGACCCGAGCAACATCTACCAGCGCGTCACCGGGATCGAGGTTCATGACCTTCACGCCCTGCGTGTTGCGGCCGATGATCCGAATCCCGTCTACGGGGACCCGAATGATCACGCCCTTACGCGTCACCAACATCAACTCGTCGTTGGGTAGTACTTCCTTGAGGGCGATCATGTCACCCGTTTTCGCGGTGCGCTTGAGCGTAATAATCCCTTTACCGCCACGTCGCTGCACTCGATAGTCACTCAACTGCGACCGCTTGCCCATGCCGTGCTCACTCACGACCAACAGGGTCGCGTCGCGTCGAACGACAACCATCCCAATGACCTTGTCGTCTCCTTCGAGCTGAAGACCACGCACTCCTGCGGCTGCGCGGCCCATTTCCCGGACGTCCCGCTCGCTGAACCGGATGCTCATGCCGCCTCGCGTCGCAAGCACAACGTCGTTGCTGCCATCGGTGAGCTGCACTTCAATCAGCTCGTCGCCGCGCTCGATGTTGATCGCGTTGATACCCGTCGAGCGAGGATGCTGAAACGCGGACAGTACCGTCTTCTTCACGGTCCCGTTCTGGGTTGCGAAAATGAGGTTTTGCGTCTCGCTGAACTCCCGAACGGCCACAATCGCCGCAATGCGCTCTCCAGGACCCAACGCCAGCAGGTTGATGATGGGTTTTCCCCGAGCGGCACGACCGCTCTGCGGAATGTCGTAGACCTTGATCCAGTAGATTCGGCCTGTTTGCGTGAACACCAGCACGTAATCGTGCGTCGATGCAACGAACAGGTGCTCGACCCAATCGTCTTCCTTTGTGCCCATGCCGTTCAAGCCACGCCCGCCTCGGCGCTGCCGGCGGTACGTCGAGACCGACGTCCGCTTGATGTAACCCGCATGGGAGATGGTGATTACCATGTCCTCTTCGGCAATCAGGTCTTCGACCGAAAAACTGCCTTGATCGCTGATGATCTCCGTCCGCCGTTCGTCGCCGAACTTGGTGACCAACTCGTCGATCTCCTTCTTCAGAATCGCCATCCGCTTCGGTTTGGACTCGAGGATCGCGGTCAACTGCTTGATGAGTACCCGCACCTCATCGAGCTCGGCGTCGAGCTGGTCGATTTCGAGGGCCGTGAGCCTCGCCAGGCGCATGTTCAGGATGGCCTCGCTCTGTTTCTCCGACAACTCGAATCGCTTGCGAAGCGTTGCGTCGGCGGTCGGCACGTCCTTGGATTTCCGTATGATCGTCACGACCTCGTCGATGTTGTCGACGGCGATCTTGAGCCCCTCGAGGATGTGGGCGCGGTCCTTGGCCGCTGCGAGATCGAACTCGGTCCGGCGCGTGATCACGACGTGACGATGGTCGACGAAGTGCTGCAGGAGTTCTTTCAGATTCAGCACGCGGGGCACGCCATCGACGAGGGCCAACATGATCGCCCCGAAGGTGGTCTGCATCTGGGTGTGCTTGTAGAGGCGGTTGAGCACCACACCCGGATTCGCATCGCGTTTGAGAATCACCACGATGCGCATTCCGTCCCGATCCGACTCGTCACGCAGATCGGCGATTTCGGCGATCCGCTTGCTCCGCACCAGCTCGGCGATCTGCTCGATGAGACGCGACTTGTTTACCTGAAACGGGATCTCGGTGATCACGATCTGCGTCTTGCCGGATGACTCCGTCTCCTCAACCTGGGCACGTGCACGCATCCGGATTCTACCCCGACCCGTGTCGTAGCATTCGTCGATCCCCTCACGTCCAAAGATCAGGCCGCCCGTTGGAAAGTCCGGTCCGTGCACATGGCGACGCAGCTCTGCCACGTTGCAATCCGGGTTGTCAACCACGTGTTTTACCGCGCTCGCCACCTCACGGAGGTTGTGCGGCGGGATATTGGTCGCCATCCCGACCGCAATCCCCGACGACCCGTTGACCAACAGGTTGGGAAGGCGGGAGGGAAGCACCGTCGGTTCCTGCAGACGGTCGTCGAAGTTGGGGCTGAAATCGACGGTCTGTTTCTCGATGTCTTCCAGCATCGTGATGGCGAGCTGGGTGAGACGAGCCTCGGTATACCGATACGCCGCCGCACTATCGCCATCCACCGACCCGAAGTTGCCTTGCCCATCGACCAGCGGATATCGCAGCGAGAAGTCCTGCACCATCCTGACGAGAGAGTCGTACACCGCCATATCACCGTGCGGGTGATACTTACCGAGCACGTCGCCCACCACCGTCGCGCTCTTCTTGTAGGGACGCGTCGGCAGCAAGCCCAGCTCGTTCATCGCAAAGAGAATTCTTCGATGCACCGGCTTCAGTCCGTCGCGGACGTCAGGGAGTGCTCGCTGTACGATGACGCTCATCGAGTAGTCGATGAACGATTCCTTGAGTTCGTCCTCGATGAGGCGCGCAACAATGCGGTCGCGGTGGTTTGGGCCCGTCATAATCGTCCTGACTTGGTTGTGATAACGCCCGAGAAACGGGCTTGAAATAACCCTGTAATATACGAGGATGTGGGCGCTAAATCAATTGGCAATCACTTCCTAAGTTGTTTTCGGAAAAGAGCTTATGCGGACGCATTACCGCCGCCGTTCGATGCGGTAGACGATCAGCGCCCCAGCCGAGTCCTCGCCCACCCCAACCCCGAGCACATCCCCCGCCGGCGTGAAACCGAGGGGTATGGGCGAACCGGGCGGCAGCGTCCCGCGATACGCCCCTCCCTTGGTGAAGACGTCGATCCGAGCGGGCTCAGCCCGAAAGTGGCCCCGCACCACCCACACCGAGCTGTCGGGAGCGACGGAGACACCAGACACCGCCGGTAGCTCGGGGGCGAATCCCCGCCGCCGGACCTCTTCACTCGGATCAGTGAAACACGGGCGGCCCGGCGTCGACAGGCCCATGCCGCCGCCCACTTCGTCTACCGCCAAGGAATCGTTGGTGCGTCGAATGGCCACGGTGCGTCTCACGCTCCGCCACAGGCCAAAGGTCGAGAACCAGTTCAACACATAGCCCACCTCGGCCGTCACGACCACGAATTCATCAAAGGCGTCCCACACCACGCGTGGTGAGAACAATGGCTCGGCGGCCGCCGTGATTCCGCACGGCGATAGGGTGAAGGTCGCCGTGGGTCGTGAAAGGGCGGCCAGTTCCAGGGTGTCGCTGCTGAAAATCGCCTTCAACCGTTGGACGCGGGGTGCCGTCCCGTTCGTGTCGCTGGCGTCGCCGTGATGCACACCAACGATACCGTTCGGCCCGCCCTGCAGGCGCCAGCCCCAGTCTTCAGACGGGAGCACCTGCACGCCCACCACCTGACCCTCCGGGGAGAATTCAACCAGGCGCGTTCTTCCGATATCGAAGACGTGCACCCCGCCGGCTGGAGCGACCGTCAGCGAGACCGGGGTGTCTAAGGAGCCTTCACCGTTCCCCCGACCCCCCAAGCTCCGGAGGTACGCGCCCGACGAGTCGAAAACCGCAATGCGCGCGCGCGGACGGTCTAATACATAGATGCGGCCTGCGACATCGGCACCGACCTGCCCCTGCGCCGCGATCGCCACCCACCTGCCTCCCAGGCTGTCGCGAATCCTGACCCGTTCCTCGAACCGCCACCGGAGGGCGCGATCGCCGCCCGTGTTACGGACGATCTCGACCCCCGCCGAATCGACTCGTTCGACAAACCGATCCATCCGGTCTCCGCACCCGGCGGCCGCGGCGATGACGAACAGGGACACGCACCATCCTTGCCTGCGCAACGCGACCGCCATTGGGTTAGGCGCCACCGGCCAGCTGGAGACTGGCCACCCGCCGCCGCTCCGGACGCCGCTCGAACAGCATGTACATGGCCGGCGTCACGGTCAGCACGAATACGGTCGAGCTCGCTAGCCCGCCGATCAGCGCATAGCCCAACGCATTCCAGATGTTCGCATCAGCGAACTCACTGAAGAGTACGAGCGGCAGTAATCCGAAAATCGTCGTGACACTCGTCATGAGTATCGGTCGCACGCGCTCCAGGGTACCCCTCACGACGGCCTCGTTCAGCGACAACCCGGCACGGCGCCGCAGTTGGTTGACGTGGTCCACCAGGAGAATGGCGTTGTTCACGACGATGCCGCCCATCATGATGACGCCGATGTACGCTTCCCTGGTGAAGCTCGCATCTGTGTAAAAAAACATGAGGAAGACGCCGACAAGCGCCATCGGAACCGTGAGCAAGACACACAAGGGCTGGCGAATGGACTCGAACAATGCCGCCGTCACCATGAAAATCAGCACGAGGGACACGGCGAGCACGCCATAGATCTGGCCGCGTTCCTCATCTGACCAGCGCCACTCATCCCGGCCCTCGACCTTGTAGCCGTCCGGAACCTGTGTGGCGGCGATGACACTCTCATATACGCGGTCCCCGAGCTTTTGCGGGCCCCGGAATTCGTAGGCGACGTTCCGCTGGTACTGCTGATCTTCCCGCACCACGCGGCTCAACACCTCGCGCTCGTCGATCGACGCCACGTCCCCCAGCCGGACGCCCTGCCCACCCGGCGCCTGAAGTAGAAGCTCCTCGAGCCGCAGGACGTCGAGGTCTTCGTGTCCCGCGAGTTTGACGTCGAAGCGCACCTCCTCACCGCCAACCCGAATGTAGCTCCGCGCCTGCTGGCCACTCACCGCCGACTGGACTTGCCGGATGACGTCTTGTGCAGTCAGCGCATGGAGACCGAGCCGTTGCCGATCGATCGAGAGAATGAACTCGGTTGCCTTGTCCCTCTGGTACCACCGACCGCTCGCGTTGACATCAACGTCGCGTACCCGGGAAAACCGCTGCAGCCGGCGCCCGAGATCTTCGGCGATCTCCCGAGCACCTTCGTAGTTGTAGCCCAACACCTTGAGCGAGTAGTTCGGGGCGCCGCCGCCACCACCGTAAAACGAGGGCCCGTACCCATACACTCGCACCTCTGCCCCGGCGTACAGATAGCTGTACGCGACGAGCTGTTCCTTGATCGCCACCGGTACCAAGGTCGTCTCGAGAGAATCCGGAAACGTGACGCGAATGACACCCCACTGCGGCTGCACCCGCGTCACAAAGCGATCGACCTCCGGCAGTTGCTTCAACCGATCCTCGAAAAACCGAATGAGCTGATCGGTGCGCTCGAGTTCCGCTCCACGCGGCAGTCGGACCTGAACCGAGATGTATGTATCCTGCGATCCCCAACGGCCCCACACAATCCCCCGGTTCACGTACCTGTCGAACAGCCGAAAGGACGCCCCGAAAATCATCGCCGCCACGAGCACGGTGATCCACGGGAAGCGGGTCGTTGTACGAAGCATCGCCGCGTAGGCACGAACGTAGAGAGGCCGTCTCGCAGGGCCGTTCGCGGCCAGGCCGTGGACCAGCGATCGAGCGGCCAAAGAGGGAATGAACGTGAACGCAACAAAGAGACTCGCCAGCAAGCTCATGCCCACGGCGATGGCTAGCGGAATATAGAAGATCCGAAGTTCGCCCTGCAGATACACGAACGGGATGAAGACGATCAGCGTCGTCAGTGTCGCGGCGAGAATCGGCAGTAAGACCTCTCGCGCTCCCGTGTGAGCCGCGACAGCCGCGTCCGCTCCCTCATGACGCTTGCGATAGATGTTCTCCACGACGACGATCGCGTTGTCGACAATGAGCCCGAACCCCATGGCGAGACCCATCAGGGTCAACACGTTGAGCGTGAACCCGCCGAAAAAGATCAGGTTGAGCGCGATGAGCACCGAAAACCCGATGGTAGCAAAGATGATGGCGGCGGAGCGAAACGAACGGAGAAACAGGAGGAGCACCAGAAAGATGACCCCGGCGGCGATCACGGCCCGGAGCCGCAAATCCTGCAGCTGCGCCTTGATGTCCTCGCTCTGGTCGTCGTCGAGGATCAAACGCACGCCGACGGGATGCACGCTCTCGATGTCGAGGACCCGTTCCTTCACGCGATCCGCGACACGCACGGTGTTCACCCTGATTTCCTTGAACACGCGGAACGCCACGGCCGGCTGCGCGTCGACACGGTAGTATTGGAACGGCTCTTCGTGTGTATCGTGCACCGTCGCCACATCCGCCACGCGTACGACTCGCCCGCGATCGGTCAGGAGCGGCGTGCGCCGGATCTCGTCCGCCGTCTCCGTTCTGTGGCGTATGGCGAGGGTACGAAGGACACCACCCATCTCGACCAAGCCTGCTTCCGCCACATACTCGAGGTCCCGAATCCGCTGGGCGACGACATACGAACTCAACCCGAGGGCGTTGAGCTTCTTCTCGTCCAGGGCGATTTCCACCACGCGCCCGCGGCCACCGTAGACATCGATGCCCGCCACGCCATCGACCTGCGTCAATTCAGGTACGATCCGGTCTTCGACGTGGGTCCGCAGCGCTTCCAACGTGTACGGCCCGGTCACGGTGTAACTGAGAAACGGCGCCTGCTGGTCTGCAAACTCGTCCGGCGTGTACGGTTCGACGCGGAGGGCGGTCACCGCCGGCGGGAGATCCTCTTCGATCGCGGCGAGACGCTCCGAGAGATCCAGTCGCACGAAGTCCATGTCACTGTCGCGGGTGAACTCTGCGGTAATGGTCGCGGACGCGTAGCCACGACGGCTGTCTTCCGACACCGAGGTAATCTTCTCAACACCTTGGACCTGTTGCACCGCCGCCTCGAGCGGCGCGGTCACGAAGGCTTCCATCGCCTCGGGCGACGCGTTGGGCCACTCGGCAATGATCGTGAGCTGGGGAAGCTCGGTATCCGGAAGAAGTTCGATGGGGATGTTTCGCCACGCCGCAACGCCCAGTAACGCCACGGCGACATACGTCATCGAGACCGCCACCGGCCGCCGAATCGACAGTCCAATCATCGTCCCCCCAAAGCGTCACCACCGGACGGGTCCGCGAGGGCCGCACCGGCCGGCGTCTCGACCCGAAGTTCCCGCATGCCGAACATCGCTCGCAATCGCCGTCGCAGGTCGTCCAGCAGATCGTACGCAACCGGCACCACGAGAAGGGTGAGCGCCGTCGAGCTCAGCAGCCCTCCAATGACGGCAATGGCGAGCGGCGCGCGCAGGTCGGCGCCGCGACCCAATCCGAGCGCCATGGGCGTCAGCCCGAGCACGGTGGTCACGGTGGTCATGACGATCGGCCGAAGCCGCACGCGGCCGGCTTCGAGAATCGCGGTCCGGAGTCCTTTCCCTTGCGCCCGCATTTGGTTGATGAAATCCACTTTGATGATTGCGTCGTTGACGACGATTCCCACGAGAATCACGACACCGATGAGGCTCATCGAGTTGAGACCTTCGCCCGTCATCCACAGCGCCGCGCTTGCACCGACGGTCGCGAGAGGCACGCTCAACAGGATCGTGAACGGGAGCACGAGAGATTCGAACTGCGCCGCCAGAATCATGTACACCAGGATGAGCGCCAGGCCAAACGCAAATACAAGGTTTCGGAAACTGCGGGTGCGTTCCTCATTCTCACCCGTAATCTCCACTCGGAGGCCTTGGGGGGGCGGCATCGTCCCGAGCGTCGCACGGGCGTCGCGCAGCGCCGCATCGAGACCGCCCGTTGCCACATCGGCAAAGATTGCGACGGAGCGAGCCTGGTCGACGCGCCGGATTTCGGCGGGGCTCACCGTCTCCCGTGTCTGCACCAGTTCGCGGAGCGGGATACCCTCGACCTGCAGGGTGTTCAACGTTCCCAGCGAGCGCCGATCCGTTTCCGGAAGCCTCACGATCACCGGGACCTTCTCGTCAAAGTCCACAAAGTCTGTCGCAAGACTCCCCCGCATATAATCCTCGACAGTGCGGGCGATGAGGCGTGGCTCGACGCCGAACGCCGCCGCCCGCTCGCGGTCGATCTCGATAACGATTTCGGGCTGACCCTCTTCCACGCCGATGCGCACGTTACGGAGCGAGGGAAGCGTCTGGAGCCGGCGGTCGACTTGCCGTGCGTGAACCCATGCCTGCTCCAGATTGTCGCCTCGAACACGTACGGCGAGATCGGCTTCACTGCCTCCCAGGAGACGCCCGAGCGCTGTGGCCGAGCCGGTCTCGATCTGCAACCGGTCCGACGGCATGGACCCGAGCGCAGGGCGGAGACGCTCCAGCACATCGTCGGTCGACGTTCGCGCTGTCAGCCGCACATCGAGCACGGCGCTGTGCAACCCACGCTCCACGTCCTCGACGCCGGCGACCGCGTCCTGGCGCCCGACGCGGGTGAACACCGCGTCGATCCCGCGGTCGGCGCGGAAGACATCTTCGAGCCGGGTGGCGGTGACGGTGGTCTCATCGAGCGCGGTCCCCCTGGGCAGCGTGAGTTGCACGCGGAACCCGCCCTGATCGACCCTGGGGAGAACGTCTCGGTCCAGCACCGCGGCAATGGCAACCCCCAATACCAACGTGAGCACGGCGAATCCCACGACGCGTCCGCGGTGGTTCAATGCTCGTTCGAGCAGACGGTGATACCACGCGGCAAACCGACCGAACGCACGATCGAAGCGGGCAAAGACAGGATGGAATACGTGATTCACGAGCTGCACCGCGGACATCCCAAGCCGCCGGATCATGGGTCCGGCTGCGGGGTCATCCTTTCCGGCGGCCTCGAGATCAAATCCCGCGGCCATGGTCGGCAACAGGGTCAACGCCACGATGAGACTCGTCATCAGCGCGAACGCCACCGCAAACGACAGCGCGCCGAAAAGCTGACCTGCGACGCCCTGCACGTAGATAATCGGGCCGAACACGCTGATTGTCGTGAGTGTTGAGGCGGTAATCGCCCCCTGCACCTCTGACGCCCCCCGGCCCGCCGCCTCATGCGCGCTCGCGCCCAGCTCACGGTGGCGGAAGATGTTCTCCAGGACGACAATCGAGTTGTCGACCAGCATGCCGACACCCAACGCCAAGCCTCCCAGACTCATGATGTTGAGGGACACGCCGGCGAGATCCAGCAGGGCAAAGCTCGCAACCACGGAAATCGGTATCGCAAGCGCAATCGCCACGGGGTACCGCGTGTCGCGCAGGAACAGAAAGAGCACGAGGAACGCGAGCACGCCGCCGAAGATCAGCGCCTGTGCCACATTGGCAATCGCGTCCGAGATGAACCCGGCCTGGCTCATGGCCACGTCGAGTTCGATCTCCCCGTACTGCCGCTGCAATTGGTCGAGCACCTCCGTAACACGGTCCGTCACCCGCACCGTGTTTGCTCCCGATTCCTTGAACAAAAGGAGGCCAACCGATTCGGCGCCGTTGTAGCGGGCGACCGATTCTCTGTCGCGAAACCCATCCTCGACAACCGCAACGTCCTTGAGCAGCACGACGTTCTCCACCCCTGCGCCCGCCCCCGCCCCCGCCCCCGCCCCAGCCC
>JBFHWR010000146.1:0-9335 GCA_041599395.1 Gemmatimonadales bacterium
AGCGGTCGTCTTTCAACCATGCCACGGAGCCCTTATCGTTTAGCGAGGCATCATAGTGGAGCATGATGCCCTTGCGAGCTTCCCTCAGCTCGTCACCCCATGCGGCCATGGTGCCCTCGTCCTGTTCTGCGGTTCGCTACGTGCTCAGGTCTCGATCGGTCACTCGTCCTCGCCACGCTCGTCATCGGTGTAGATGTGTGGTTCACGCGCATCAGCCGGAGGTGGTGACATGGTTTTTCGGATGACGCCCGTATCCACGACCTTCCGTGCACCCCATGCCTTGAAGAACGCCAAGAGCGTGCGCTCGCCGAATGCTGCAGCGAGGAGTCCCAACGTAACCGCGGTAAGGAATCCACTCGGCAGCTCCTCCCTGGTGATCGCCAAGTAGACCATGATGAATACGACGGTGATATACAAAAAGAAGCCGCGCACTTTGGCGTAATCCGGCTCGCCCCCGTGGCCGGCCCAGGTTGGATGGCTCGACCAGAGATCAAAACGAGAATAGATCCTGTCGATTATCCGACCGATGAGGTTTAGGAGTCCAGTCAGTATGAGGGAAGCGACCGCGTATATCGCCCTAAACGGGACTTGCCACCGCGGAGGCCCGCGGTCCGCCACGCGACGTGGTTCGCTGCGCCTGTCATGGTCCGGGCGTCGCCGCTCCGGCGTCCGATCCTCAGGGGTTACCATTGGGCGAGTCATGGTTGCACTTCTCGGTAGAAGATGAAGATCCCCGTGGACTGAACAGCTGCATTCGTACCGGCAACAGGTGAAGGTGGTGCGCAGCAATGAGTCGCCGGTGCGAATAGATTGGCAAACCTGTCCCTCGAGGACAATCGGACGAATGCTGAATTCCGGTTTCCCAAAGTCTGAGTAGCCAATCGCTCGGCCCGCTGCCGGCGCAATCTCGATGCAGCTAGATCTGTCGACATGGCGCTCTATCGGACGCCCGCCTGGCAATTGGTGCGCCTCACCTGTCGGTTCGACAGGCGGACAGACGGACGGGCGGTCGCTAATCGCCAATCGCCATTCTCCACTCTACATTCTCAACTCTCCACTCCCACTAGCCGCTCTTTCTTCTTAACCGCATCTTTTGAATCCCCCCTCCCCGGAGTTGCACACAGATGGTCGAGATTCCCGACCGGCTCGCGGATGCGCTGGCCGATCGCTACAAGCTCGAGGGCCGGCTTGGCGAAGGCGGCATGGCAACCGTCTATCTCGCCGACGATCTCAAGCACGATCGCAAGGTCGCGGTCAAAGTGTTGCGGCCGGAGCTGTCGGCGATCCTGGGCGGTGAACGGTTCCTGCACGAGATCAAGGTCACCGCAAACCTGCAGCATCCCAACATCCTGCCGCTGTACGACTCGGGCGAAGCGGACACGTTCTTGTACTACGTGATGCCCTACCTGGAAGGGGAGTCGCTACGTGACAAGCTGGAGCGCGAGCAGCAACTTGGCGTCGAGGAGGCGGTGAAGGTTGCCGAATCGGTGGCGGCGGCGCTGGACTACGCGCATCAACACGATGTGGTGCACCGCGACATCAAGCCGGAAAACATCCTCATTCAGTCAGGTCAAGCCCTCGTCGCGGATTTCGGCATTGCGTTGGCCGTGAGTCAGGCCGGCGGCACGCGATTGACCGAGACGGGCCTCTCGCTGGGTACGCCGCACTACATGAGCCCCGAGCAAGCCACCGGCGACCGATCGGTGGACGCCAGAAGCGATATCTATTCGCTTGGCTGCGTGACCTACGAGATGTTGGTTGGTGAGCCTCCCCATGTGGGAAAATCGGTGCAGGCGATAGTTGCCAAGATTCTCTCGGACACTCCGGCGCCGATCACCCGATCCCGCGAACTGGTACCACCGAACATAGACGCTGCCGTGCAAAAGGCGCTCGCGAGGAGTCCCGCAGACCGGTTCACGACGGCGGCGGAGTTTGCGACAGCCTTGACTGATAGTGGATTTACCCTGCCGACCACCCAGGTCACGGCTGCCGCCACGGGGCTGGTGACACGCTCTTGGAACCGGTTGAGCGTTGGACTCGCTGGAGCGGCGGCAGTGCTCGCGTTGCTCCTCGTATGGGTGCTTGCGCGGCCCGCGGCATCGGCGCCGGTCATCCGCTACAGCATGGCAATGCCCGCAGAGGAACGAGTCGCGGGTGTGTTTGGGCCATCGCTCGCGATATCGCCAGACGGCTCGAAGATCGTATACGCCGGCCCGTCGCTCGGCAGTGGCAATCAGTTGTGGTTGAGGGAACGGAACGCGCTGAACGCCACGGAGTTGCCGGGCACAGACGGCGGTTATCAGCCGTTCTTCTCGCCCGATGGGCAGCGCGTTGGATTCTTGATCATTGCACGGGCCCGGGAACTCAATGTGATCTCCCTGACAGGGGAACCGCCGATAACGCTGGTAGGTGACTCCGTGTTCCGACTTGGCGGCACGTGGGGTCCGGATGGGTTTGTCTATTACTCCAAGCAACCGGACGGCGGCTTGGCGCGGGTCCCGGCAACCGGTGGCCCGTCTGAAGTAATCAGTGCGCCGGACTCGGCATCCGGTGTCAGGCGACATGCCTGGCCCCATGCGCTCCCCAGTGGAAAAGGCGTGATCGTCACGCTCGAGAAGGGACTCAACCTGATAGACGAACAAGACGACGTTGGAGTTGTCAACCTGGAGACCGGTGAAGCACGCGTGTTGCTGCGGGGTGTGTGGGGGAGATACGCATCCACAGGGCACTTGCTGTTCGTGCGGTTTGATGGGGCGCTCATGGCCGCGCCCTTCGATCAAAACAGCATGGAACTCACTGGCCCGGCTGTGCCGATGCTGGGTGGCGTCGCTGTCAGGAGAGGGCCTGACATTGCGCTCTCGGAGGCCGGTACTCTCATGTATGCTACCGGACAGCCGGCCGGGCAACTCGTTGCTGAAGTGGTGTGGTATGACCGCCAGGGAGGCGTGACCCCGATCGAACCTGGATGGACGGTGACACCCAACCCCAACTCCGGACCTCGGCTCTCCCCGGATGGCCGTAACATCAGCATGTCGCTGGATGGAGACGAGGGAACCCACATCTGGATCAAACAGATCGGCGGACCGCTCCGACGCCTGACGTTCGAGGGAGGGAATTTCAGGCCGCAATGGGCGCCCGACGGGGAGTCTGTGCTGTATTCGTCCACCCGTGGCGGTCAGCTCGAGTCGTATCGGCGAGATGCGGGGGGATCCGGCCGTGCCGAGTTGCTGGTGGAGTGGGACTCGGGCGTTTGGTCGCAGACGATGTCGCCGGACGGCAAGTGGCTCGTCTTTCGTACCGCGCCGAATATCGACGTGTTTGCCATGCAACTGGGCGTGGACAGTGTCCCGCAGCCGCTGTTCGTGGGCTCGCAAACCAACGAGGGGGGTGCGACGCTGTCGCCGGACGGTCGCTGGATGGCGTACATCTCGAACGAGTCCGGGATGTTCGAAGTGTACGTCCGGCCGTTTCCCAATACTGCGGATGGCAAGTGGCAGGTGTCGAGCGGCGGCGCCATTGAGCCGGTTTGGTCGCGGCGGGGCGACGAGTTGTTTTTCCGGGCATTGGGTGTACCGGATCAGCTCGCCGTGGTGCGTGTGACGACCGAACCAACCTTCACGGCGAGCCAGCCGACCGTCCTGTTTGCGTGGCCTGAAGGAATCGGGAGACAGTATCAGCCGACGTACGACGTCAGCTTGGATGGCGAGCGCTTTCTGATGTACCGCCCGTCGGGGCCGATCAATGCAGCCACCGAGGAGCTGATAGTCGTTGAGAACTTCTTGCAGGAACTGAAAGAGAAGGTGGGGAAGGAGTAGGGTGGATTCTCCATGCTCCATTCTCCACTCTCCACTCCCCACTCTCTTGCCCGGCCGAACGACCTCCGTCATTCTTAAGACCGGTTCCCCGAAGAGATCGAAATTTCGTTCGAGGAGTTTTCATGCAGAAGTGGCGCGAGTTCGTAGCAGTTGGCGCGGGTATCGTGCTCGTGTTCGCGGGCGGGTGTCTTGGTGAGTTCCAGATACCGGAGATACCGATGACGGAGGGTCTCGACCTCCGTTCGGTCAGCGCCGGCGCGTTCCACGCCTGCGCAGTCGACAACGATGGAACAGTGTACTGCTGGGGGTCGAACTCCTCCGGACAGTTGGGGGATGGCTCGGCGACCGACAAATCGGGACCAAGCCCGGTGACAGGAGGAAGTCTGCGGTTCTCCAGCGTGAGCGCTGGCGGAGTACATACCTGCGCAATCACCATCGCGCGGCGAGCGTACTGTTGGGGAGATAACAGCAGCGGGCAACTGGGAACGGGACAACTTGGAAGCTCAGCGCTTGAGCCAGTCCAAGTCCTGACAGACGAACTCCTGGTTCGCATAGCTGCAGGAAACGGACACACCTGCGCAGTGACTGAGGATGGGGCCGCGCTGTGCTGGGGTGCCCAATCTGCCGGCCAGCTCGGCATCGGATCGAGCGGACCCGACCCGCGCACCAGCCCGGAACGTGTTGCAGGCGGCCTGATCGTTCGAACGATCTCCGCGGGAGCCGAGCATACCTGCGCCGTCGCCACGGACGGGGCGGGCTACTGCTGGGGGGCCGGGAACGCCGGGCAGCTCGGGACGGGTATGGGTAGCGGCGCCGAACTGCCGACGCTGGTTGCCGGCGGTCTCCTGTTCGACGATATCGTCGCCGGAGTGAACCATACTTGCGGCGTGACGCCGGACCTCGAAGTCTACTGTTGGGGCGACGGATCGAGTGGGCAGCTCGGCACCGGGAACCTGAGTAGTTCGCAGACTCCGGTTCGAGTGCCATTGGAGGTAAGCGACGCGATCGAGGAAGGCGCAGTCGGCGCCGGCGGTGCATACAGTTGTGCGGCGTTCGGGGAGACGATGCGTTGCTGGGGGTTCAACGACGCCGGCCAGCTCGGCAACGGGACAACCACTTCCGCCACATCGCCTGTCGAAGTCGTAGGCGGTCGTACATTCCTTGCAATTAGTACCAGCCTTGCACCGTTCTCCGGGTTTACCTGCGGCATCACACTCGAGGAGATCGTGTTCTGTTGGGGTGCGGGCTCGAGCGGGCAGCTTGGCAACGGATCCCAGCAAAACCAATCGGGTCCGGTACGAGTGAACGGGCAGAATTAAATACTGCCGCTGATGAGTGACTGAGGCGCGGATCGAATCGGGGTCCTGCTAGCTGCGAAGCCGCAAGTGGGAGCGGGGAGCGGGGAGCAGGGAGCGGGACCGGACGGTGAATAGCCGGCACTCCAAACGGAATCCGAGTCTCGAGAGCAGGCGGCTGTGGCACTACCGATCAGCCGCGGCTGTCGGTCTCCTCCATTGAATAGTCACCTCACGGGCATGGGGCTGTACTGGGAACTCAGTCTCGGCGCCCCCCGGCCAACGTACCCAGACCGCGACCGGTGTCTCTTGCAACCCCATTACTTGGGTTGGGCCGTTGAACGACCAATAGCCGGCGCCGCCGTGAACCTCCCTGAGCGGTCCTCGGCTCCCGCTATACATGATGCGCACCTGCGCACCGATCGCATGGGGATTGTCTCTTGGCCCCACGAGACGCACACGGAGGCCCGGTGTCGCCCCGCGGTTGCGAAACAGCTTGGTGGCGGCGCGATTCTGGGTCACAACGAGATCGACGCGGCCATCACGGTCATAGTCGCTGAATGCGGCGCCGCGTTGGTCACCATACACGGCGATGCCGGAGACCTGACCGGGAACGGGTGTCAGCGATCCGGTACCGTTCCCTTCGAGCAACAGGCCCCGACCGGCGTCAAATCGCTGCGTTTCGGGATCCGTGGGAAAGAAGTTCTGCGACACGAAAAGATCCTCGTGCCCGTCTCCGTTGAAATCGCTCACGCCGGCGTAAAACGCGGGAGCGAGTTGTGCTTCGGCGGGGAGCGGCCTGCCCTCGAAACGTTCCCCCCGGTTCAGAAATACCATGTGATCGAAACCGGTGACCTCGAGCATCGAGGCACCAGATAGTGCGGGGCCGAGTACGTCCTCGAGCGTTGCATCCGCGTACGCGGCAAAACTCTGGACGCGGCGACCGATGGAAGGGATGCCACGCGTGAGCGGGATCCGCCCCGCGAGCGGAACGAGGTCGCCCACCCTGGCGTCGTATCGCGCCAGGACCACATCCAGTCGTCCGTTTCTGTCAAAGTCTGAGAAATACACGCGACGCGGAGTTTCCGGATCGGCCTTGCGCACCGTGTTGCGGCCCCAACTCGTCGCAATGACATCGGGCAACCCGTCGCTATTCAAGTCACCCGTTGTCACTCCGTTCCACTGGCTGAGATAGGGCGAGAGGCCCCAGGCGTCCGTGGCGTCGCGAAACCGACCAGAATCGTTCGTAAAGAGTTTGAGCGGTCCCCATTCCAGGGCCAGCAACAGATCGGAATCGCCGTCTCCGTCGAGATCCGAAAACACCGCTCCAGACACGAGGCCCACATCTGCCAGGGTGGTACTGTTCAGGGGATCCAGCGAAAACGTTCCCCTGTCGTTCTTGAAGAAGCGGGACGATGCCGGGACGGGATACCCCGCCGGCAACACGCGCCCGCCGACAAAGAGATCGAGGTCGCCGTCCCCATCGTAGTCGACCGTGGCCAGCGGCCCGGTGCTGCTGCGAGCACCCGGGATCGCGTCGATGACGCGCGGCGTCAGAGATCGTTGGCGGCTACCGAATGATCCCATGTCCACCCGCAATACCGACGCGGCTTCCAACGCGGCCGCCGGGCTCTCGGCCTCGTAGTTCATGTGTCCGACCAGGAGACCAGTGCCACCCGCGCCATTGGGTACGGCGATCACGGCCGTGAGGTCCAGGTCCGCGGCATCCATCGCCAGCGGTACCGCCGTCAACACACCTCGGTCATTTCGGTAAAAACCAAGCCGTCCTTCTGCTCCGGATGTGACAACCAAATCCTCGTCGCCGTCACGGTCCACGTCGTACCAGGTGATTCCGGGGCCGAGTTGACTCAGGCGGTTGGGAAGCAGCGGTTGACGGCCGAAGTCGTTGTAGTCCGCGTCCACATGCTCGTGGCTCAGTTCGGCAGACACATCCTCGAATAGGGGAGGCTCTAAAGCGGTGCGTGGAGGGAACAGTGCCGAGTCTACCGAAGCCGAATCTGTTGCACTCGCCTCAGCGATCTCGTACTGCCGGTTGGCCGCGACATCGCTCAGGACACTCCACATTCCGCTGCGCCACCGCACGAGGACGGTCAAGCGGTCGGCGTCGCCCGCGGCGAACGTGGAGATCGGATCCGAACTCGATACGTACATGCCGCCGACCGTCACTTCCCTGCTCTGTACGGAAACCGGCCCACCGCGCACGTAGATTTTGGCGCCAATGCCCTGTGTGTTTGCTCCGATCCCTCGCAGTCTGACGGATACGCGTTTCCGATTGCTCTCGTTTCGGTACACGGCGGCCGGCGCCCCGAGCCGGTTTATCACGACGTCCAGATCGCCATCATCGTCTAGGTCCGCGGTGGCGGCCCCATGGGAGATATCCGGCTCGAGACTGAAACCCCATGCCTCACCCATCTGCCGGAACGTGAGATTCCCGTTGTTTCGAAACGCCGTGTTCTCGAGCGCGAGCTCGGGATAGAGCGTACGAGTGCTCCTCCAGTCAGACATGGAAAAGGAAGCAATCCGGGCCTTCGTGTCGGAGTCGAGGAAATCCCGGGCATGGCCGTTCCCGATCAGGACATCCTCATACCCGTCGAGGTCCACGTCGAGAAACATGACCGACCACGACCAGCCGGAGGCCTCGAGACCCGCGAAATACGCCGCTTCGGCGAAGGTTGCGTCTCCCCGATTGACATGCAGCGTGTTTCGTGGAAGTTGGGGCCGCGTTTCGATCTCTCCAACCATGGTCTCTTCGGGGGCATCGGCCGGCGTCTGAGTTTTCTGACCGCCGCTGCTCATGTCCAGCATGTCGACTTCCAGGAAATCGACGTCACCGTCGCGATCGATGTCGGCGAAATCGATCGCCATGTTCGCATTGCTGGTGGTGCGCAGGGCCAGGCGATCGATCATGCGAAAGCCACCACTGCCGTCGTTGATCCAAAAGTGGTCGGGGCTTTCGAAATCGTTGCAGACGTATAGATCGGGGTCACCGTCGTCGTCCACGTCGTAGAACCGTGCTGCCAGTCCCCAGTCCCTCGGGGTCTCGGCGAGCGGCTGGCCGTTCTCATCCAGAAACCGCCCCGAGGTGAACGCCAGCTCTTCGAACCGCCCGGTGCCGTCGTTGAGGTAAAACTTGTCCGGTTCCGCGTATTCGAATCGCATGATGCGGTTGGGTTGCCGAACCAGGCGATAGTGTTCTTGAAACGGGGGTCGTACGCGATACGTGCCGTTCTCTTCCTCAACCACGCGATCGAACGCAAGCGTCTGCGGACTGTACATGTCTCGGATGGTTTTCACCTTGTTGTTCGCCACGTAGAGGTCCAGGTCGCCATCGCCGTCGACATCCGCCATCGTCATGGTGGTGCCGTAAAAGCCCGGGACGAGCCCGGCCTCCTCCTGCAGCTCGGTAAACACACCCCGCCCATCGTTGACGAACAGAGAGAGCGGCCCGCCGAGCGATGACACGAGGAGATCGACATCGGCGTCGCCATCCACGTCGGCGAACACAGCGCCGGTCGAGAATCGATCTGCCGCTCCCACGCCTGCGAACTCGGTGATATCGTCGAAGCGCCAGCCTCCGCGATTTCTGTACAGCACGTTCGGCCCGTGCATTCTACTGAAGTAGAGATCGGTGAGTCCGTCACCGTCCACGTCGCCCGCAGCGACACCCGAGCCGTTCAGGACGTGCTGATTGTCGAGCACCTGCTCGTTGGTCACCGTATTGGCAAAGGTGACGCCGGTCTTGTTGGGTGACAGCCGGGTGAATCCGTCTCGGCCTCCTCGGGGTATTCGGAGTTCGCGCCAGCGATAGCCGGGCTCGTCGTGCCATTCCCCGGGGCCCCTCGGTCCGCACGCGTTGAGGGTTACGGTGGCGGCTACCACGGCGATGATCGTCCGAGGCCGCGGCATGAGAGAAGGTGCGGACAGGATTGCAATGAGGCGCGTGACCGAGGGGTGCGGGCTAAGGACGCTCAGCTGCGAGGCGCTCGGACCACGGCTCGTGCGGCGGCTCACCTTCGGCACCCTGGTATTCGCGTGCGTGTATGCCATCGAGGTTTGGCCCCGGCGATACACCGTCCTGCGAGTACCACGGAGGTTCAAGAAGGGAACGAGAATGGCTGGGCCTACGGAGTTGTGGTTGGCATGCGAACCGTAATCTCGCCTGCCAGAGCGGCAATCGGTACTTCGGTCTCACGGCCCCCGGGCC
>JBFHWR010000147.1:0-9274 GCA_041599395.1 Gemmatimonadales bacterium
CCGGGTGCAGGTCTCTCCCCCACGGTCCGCATCATAGAACTTGCAGTTCGGCGAACGGACGGATCTCACCGTGGTCGCGCCCTCCATCCACACGACTCGTCTCACGCTGCGCCCCCCCAAGCCCGAAGATGCCGAGGCGATCTTTCGCGGCTACGCGCAGGACCCCGAGGTCGTTCGCTTCATGCTCTGGCCCGCGCACGACTCGATTGCGCAGACGCGGGAATTCATCCAGGTCGCCATCGAGTCGTGGGGGAGCAACCTCAGGTTCCCCTGGATTATTACGCTCGCGGGAGGGCACGACGCTCTTGGCATGATCGAACTTCGGCTCGAGTTTGGAACGGGAGATGTGGGGTTCGTCTTGCGGCGAAATCAATGGGGACACGGTTTCGCGACGGAAGCGCTGCAAGCGGTGCTGGCCAACGCCGGCTCCATCCCGGAGCTCCATCGCATCTGGGCGATTTGTCACGTCGACAACCGCGCGTCGGCACGCGTGCTGGAGAAAGCAGGAATGATCAGAGAAGAGCGGTGGGACCGGTACGAGACTTTCCCCAATCTCAGTTCAGAGCCGCAAGACGTCTACTGTTATGGGAAAGCGCAATGATGTTGAGGCGCGGCGGGCGGCACGCCGTGGCGACGTTGGGACTCCTTCTCGTCGCCAACCCCGTGGCGGGACAGACCGATGGCCTGTCGGCCGCATATCGTGAGACCACGCAGCGATTGATCGAAGCAGCCCTCAGCGACAGCTCCGCGTTTCAGCGATTGGGAGAACTGGTTGACCGCTTCGGGCATCGCTTCAGCGGTTCCGAGAGTCTCGAGCGGGCAATCGACTGGATTCTGAGCGAAATGCGACGCGACGGACTCGACAACGTCCGCGGCGAGGACGTGATGGTGCCACGATGGGTGCGCGGCGAGGAGTCCGCCGAACTCGTCGCGCCGCGGCGCAAGCCGCTGCCGATGCTTGGCCTGGGTGGCAGTGTTGCGACGCCCCGTGGAGGCATCACCGCGGACGTGCTGGTCGTTGGCAGCTTCGATGAACTCGAAGCACGGGCAGCCGAGGCGCAGGGAAAGATCGTGCTCTTCAACGTGCCGTTTACTTCGTACGGAGCGACGGTGCAATATCGCACGCGGGGTGCCATTGCCGCGGCGCGCGCGGGGGCTGTGGCGAGCTTGATCCGGTCGGTGACCCCAATTTCCCTTCAATCCCCACACACCGGATCCACCTCATATACGGCCGGCACGCCCGCCATTCCCCACGCCGCCATTACCGTCGAAGACGCTCTGCTGCTGCAGCGCTTGCACGATCGTGGAGAACGCGTTGTCGTACGATTGTCGATGGAGGCGCGCACTCTTCCCGATGTTCGTTCCCGCAATGTGATTGCAGAGGTCACCGGTGCGTCATCAGATGAAGTCGTCGTTGTGGGCGGGCATATCGATTCGTGGGACGTTGGGCAGGGGGCAATGGACGATGGAGGCGGCAGCGTCGCGGCATGGCATGCCGTCCACCTCATCCGCAAACTCGGCCTCAGACCGCGCAGGACCGTGCGGGTCGTGCTGTGGACCAACGAAGAGAACGGGTTGCGGGGTGCCCGAGCCTATCGCGACGCACACCAGGACGAGAGGCACGTGCTCGCCATCGAATCGGACGCCGGAGTGTTCAGGCCCGTGAGCCTGGGCTTCACCGGCTCGGACGAAGCATTCGCCGTGCTGCGCGAGGTCGCGCCGCTGCTTGAACCCTTAGGTGTCGACGTCACGCGCGGCGGCGGCGGTGCGGACGTCGGACCGCTGCTGCGGGACGGTGTGCCCGTGATGGGACTACAGGTCGAGGGTTCCCGCTATTTCTGGTATCACCATTCCGAGGCAGACACGCTCGACAAACTCGATCCGCGCGACATGGCGCTGTGCGTGGCAGCCCTTGCGGTGATGACGTACGTGGTTGCCGACATGCCCGACTCGCTGCCGCGCTGACACCAAGACTTGGCACCACGCACTTCCTCGAATCCAGTATTTCGAAGTTCCGTGCAGGGAATTGCAGTTATTTGGAGGGCGGTCTCAGACGGGAGCGAGAAAACTTGCAGACATCTGATTGACATACAGGCCGGTGCTCACTAATCTTGGGCCGTCATGAAAGTACAAACCCACCAACGGGATACGCCAATGTCAGTGGCAGACACGCTCCGCTCCGTACCCCTCTTCGCGCAGCTGCGAGATGGGGACATCCAGCAGCTCAGCCGGTTCACGCGCGATCGGAACTATCCCAAGAACAGCGTGATTGCGTTCGAGGATGCCCCGGCGGATGCTCTGTACGTGGTGGTGTCCGGCCAGGTCAAGATCGTGCTCATCGCGGAAGATGGGCGAGAAGTGATTCTTTCGACCCGCAGTTCAGGCGACTTCTTCGGCGAGATGTCGCTGCTCGACGACGAACCACGTTCCGCCCATGCCATTGCCATGGAAGACTCGGATCTCCTGGTTCTGCGGCGGGACGAATTCCACAAGTGCCTCGAGGGAATGCCCCAGATGGCAATCGGTCTGCTGCGCGTGATGTGCAAGCGCCTCCGGCAGGCCGACAACAAGATTGGTGGGCTCGTACTCCTGGACGTCACCGGCCGGGTAGCCCGTCTGTTGCTCGACATGGCCGACGAGAACGATGGCGTGAACATCACGCAGCGGATCACCCATCACATGATCGCCCAGATGATCGGGTCGAGCCGCGAGACCGTGTCCCGGACGATGCGCGATCTGGTGACCAAGGGATTCATCGAGGTGACGCGCAAGACCGTCAATATTCGAGACCGGCGAGACGATCGGGCCAGCAGTGTCGGCAAGGGCGGGCTCATCGAAGTGTCACGTCGCACGATCGTGATTCAAAACCGCGAGGCGCTCGAGGCCGCCGCCGGCATTACCTAACCCCGGATCAACGAATCGCGTGCCGCACTTGTTCCACGAGTGCGAGCGGATAGATCGGCTTTCTCACGACGCCGACCACCCCGGGCAGCGTTCCCTCCTCTACGTCGTCTCCCAAAAGTTCGTCGCTCATCAGCACGATCGGCACCGTGGTATCGGCGTGATGGACGCGGCGCAGGATCTCCACCGGCTCGCCCTCGTTGTCGTCCAACCCCAGCAACACTGCGCCAATATCACCGGATTGGGGCCGCATCACCTCCACCCCCGCGAGCGGTGTCTCCGTGGTGACCGTGGGAATGCCGGCCCGGTCCAGCACGTCGGTGACCGTCTCCAGCACTTCGTGGTCCTGATCGATCACGAGCACGGTGCGTCCCCGTTGGAACCTCTGCGGGCGGGAGCCGGCCGTCGGTAACTCCTGCGACACGGGCCGAATCAGGCATTGGTACCCCCGAATGCTTGTATCAGGCGTACTGCGGTACTTCACGGTCAAGCGAGCCCGGATGATCTTCGCTGCCCTCGTAACCAGCTCCACATCGAGATCCTGCACCATTCCATGAGCGCCGACTGCCTGCTGAAATGCGCGAATATCGCCGGGTTTGGTATACAGCTTGCTCGCCGGCAAGCCGACAAATTCCTCACGGCTATAGCCGAAGAGCCGACACGCGGCGGGATTGGCATCCGCAACCGAGCCGTCCCGGCCGGACAGATACATGGGATCGTGAGATAACTCGAAGAGGCCGCGATAGCCGTCGTCGGGTTCACGAGACTCGGCCTCCCACCGCTGGCCGACATCGATGTTCCGCGCAAGGACAAGCACGTACTCTCGGCCGGCAACGCGCCGGTGCACCGTTGAGACCTCGATCGTGAACGACGTGCCATCCGAGCGCCGGACGACCTCGCCGGTCCTGATGGCCGGCCGCGCTGTCGCTCGAGTGTCCGCCACGTGATCACGCGGCTCGTCGGGCGAATCCAGCAAGAACCCGAGGTCGAGGTCCGCACTCGTCATCTTCAACAGCTTGTCCCGTGAATGCCCGAACCAGCGACAGGCCGTCTGGTTCACATCGACGAATGCTCCGGAGACCGGATCGATGACGAAGAGCGCCTCTCCAGCGTCGTCGATCAGCGCGCGCAATCGATCGCGCTCGAGGTCGCGTGCCCCGAAATCCAGCAACCGGGCTTGCAAACTCTTGAGTTCGGCGGACGTCGTTTCGAGTTCTGCGCGCAGACGCTCACGCGCCGCACGTGACCTCTGCTCTGCCGAGCGCAGCTGCGTCACATCCCGCGCGATGACAGTCGCCGAAACCACCCGTCCATCCCGTTCGTTCGGTGCCACGCGACACTCGTAGACGGCTCCTGGCATGAACGGCGGTGCACCCCGCAGCTCGAACCCGCCCGACTCACCAACCGTGAAGACGCGATCCAGGCCGCGCCGGGAGGCATCACGGTTCTCTGGCGCGACGTAATCGAGCAGCGGCATCCCCAGCACATCACCCTTGGACCGCTCCGCCGCGGCTCGATTACAGTAGTGAATCGTGGTATCTCGTCCCACGATGAAAACGAGGTCCGGTGGTGGAGGGCCCGTTACCTTCGACTCGGACTCGACCGGCGAGCCGGGAATTGGCGGGTACGGACGGGATACCAGCGGTGCTCGATACACCGGTCGCGCCGCATCCGGGCCGTCCGGCCGCTCGCTTGCGCGTCCTCGAGGATAGCGTTGCCGGCCATGAACCGGCTGAGAGCTTTTGTGATCCACAATCACGTATCGTTAGTTCACCGTTGCTCCGTACGTGATCACGCGGCACCGACCTGTCGGATTCGCGTAATCCGAATTCCGTCCGTCGCGCGCTCGTCGCGCGCCGCTTCGATGGAGCAAGGGAATTTGGAGCAAGTCGACTGCCGCCGCTAGCACCCCATCACCCCGCGCGCGACGCGGCGCTCGCGGCACCCTCACTGAAACCCTTCACGTACGCTATCATTCGCCAAGTCACTTGGGCTCGGGGACCGAAACGAGTGATCATCGCGGGAGCCGGGGGCGCCTCCGGCGCGAACCGGTCGTCGCGATCATTCGTTCGGCCCGGCGGCATCGTCCCACCGGCACGGCGCTTCATACCTCACGGTCATCGGGACGGCTGCGTTGACGAGTCCACCCGCGTTTTTCCAGGTACGATCAGCCACCCGGTATGGAGGCATCTATGTACGCCCTCGCGTTACAAACCGTGCTAAACGACTCGCTCGAAGCGCTTCGCCGTTACGCTCCCACGCTCATTACATTCGCCGCGCTCCTGCTGCTGGGGTGGATCTCGGGCAAACTGCTCGGCGCGTGGAGTCGCCGACTGACTGGAAAACTCGTCGGCCGCTTCAGTCAGAGCCCGGGCGTTGGGGAGGCGCTGGAGCGCACCGGCGCCGAGTCGACCATCCCGCGCGTCATTGGCGCATTTGTCTTCTGGCTGGTGCTGCTCATCTTCGGCGCTGCGGCAATCGATACCCTCGGGCTTGGCGCGATGACCGACTCGTTGAGTCAACTCGTGCAGTACCTGCCCAACGCCGTGGCGGCTGTCCTGATCGTGCTGGCAGGCGTGATTGCCGGCGCGCTCGCGCGGACCGCAGTCACGCGGAGCGCAACTGCTGCCGCGGTCCCGCAGGCCGACTTCGTGGGCCGCACGGTTCAAATCACCGCGGTGACGATCGCGCTCGTCGTCGCGCTCGAACAGATCGGTGTGAGCGGCAGCCTGCTCGTGATTCTCGTCGCAACAGTCGTGGGAACAATCTTTGCCGGCGCCGCGTTGGCCTTCGGGCTTGGCGCGAGGACGGCGGTGAGCAACATCGTGGCCTCGTATTACGTCACGCAGAGTTATCGCGTCGGACAACGGGTCCGGATCGGAGCGGCCGACGGGCAAATCATCCGCACGACGCCCACGTCCGTCTTGCTCGACACCGCCGACGGACAGATCATGGTTCCCGCTCACCGCTTTACCGAGGAGGTGTCCGTCCTCGTGTCGGAGAGTGCATGATGAGCACCGAACAGCAGTGCGCGGTGGCGTACGCCCGATCGCATCCCATTGATGCCGGTCGGCGGTTGGAGAAAATGCCCGCCGACCAGATCGTGTCGTTCTTACAGAAGCTGCCGGTACCCGAGGCTCGTGACGTTCTCGCGCAAACGCAGCTTACGGCTGCCGCTGCGTGTATGGAGCGTCTGCCTGCCAAGACCGGCCTGGTGATCCTGCGGGACTTTCCACCGGATCATGCGGCCCGCGTGCTGCGCATCATGGCCCGCACACAGGCCGATGCGCTGCTTTCCCAACTTCCCAGCGCGACGCGTGAACAGATCACCCGCATGCTGTCGTATCCGCTAAACACGGTGGGTGCGCTGATGGATCCTACAGTCCTCGCCGTCACACAGGATCTCACGGTGGGCGACGTGCAGCGCGAGTTTCGTCGTGCGGCTCGGAGCGCGTACTACTATGTCTTCGTCGTGAATCGTGAACACCAGCTGGTTGGCGTCCTCGATCTCCGCGAGCTGTTCATGAGCGACAAGTCGGCTGTCGTGAAAGCGGTCATGCGCGCCAACCCCATCAGTGTCTCTCCCCTGACAGATATCACCACATTGGCCGCGCATCCCTCCTGGAACGACGTGGATGCGCTCCCGGTTGTCGGAAAGGACAACAAGTTGCTCGGATTCATTCGACATCGGACGGTGCGACAGCAGACCCGCTCTGCGGGCGACACGAGGCTCGACCAAGTCGGCGCCACCCTTGCCCGGCTCGGTGAGATCTACTGGGCCACCCTGGGCGCCCTCATGGCCACCGCAGCGGCTACGGTCGCTCCTGCTCAGTCACCACCAAACGTCTCGGAGGCGCAATGACTGACGTGACTCATCCGGTTCGGGCCCTCGTCCAGGATTTTTTCGAGCTATATCCGGACGAGGCGGCCACGCTTCTCGAGTCGGTTGCGCCGGCTGACATCGCTCAGCTTGCGGCCAAACAGTCGCCGGATCGCGCGGCGCGCGTGCTCTCACGGTTGCGGTCGGACCTGTTGGCCGAGACCATCGCCCGCATGAGCGACTCCACGGTCACGCGCATCGCGCCGCTGCTCAATCCGTCTCGTGCCGCCACCGCAATTGCGCGGCTCGAAATGGACACGCGAGACCGGCTCCTGGCACTGATGGACGAGCGGACGGCGCGCGAGTACAAGACCCTCATGACGTACCCGGCTGATACAGCCGGGAGCATCATGGATGCCGCCGTCACCATCCTCAGATCGGAGAACTCCGCGCGCGAAGCGCTGGCCCGCCTCCGGCAGGTCCGTCACAAGCAGATGCACGAGGTGTACGTGGTGGATGAGGACAGCAAGCTCCTGGGACGAGTCCGGTTACTGGACCTCGCCCTAGCCAATCCGTCCGACCGGCTCGAGAGCCTGATGGTTCCTGCCCCGGCGCATGTGCCGGCTACCGCTCCGCAGGCTGAGGTCGTTGAAGTCCTGGAACAAGGCGGCCTGAGTAGCATTCCGGTCGTCGACTTCGAGGGACACCTCATAGGTGTGATCCGTCATCGACAGCTCGTGACAGCGGCGGCTGAGGAGATGAGTGCCGACATTCAGAAGATGGTCGGCGTGAGTCGCGACGAACGCGCCCTGTCCCCCGTGTCGTTTGCCGTCAAACGTCGCCTCCCATGGCTGCAGATCAACCTGCTCACCGCGTTTCTGGCGGCGGCCGTGGTGGGCCTGTTTGAGAATACGATCGCGCAGTTCACGGCACTGGCCGTTCTGCTGCCCGTCGTGGCCGGGCAATCGGGCAACACTGGAGCGCAGGCCCTCGCGGTCACGATGCGCGGGCTGGCACTCCGCGAAATCCGCGTGAGTCAGTGGCTACGGGTTGGTGGCAAAGAGCTGTCAGTGGGGGTGCTGAACGGGGTTGCCGTTGCCCTGGTGACGGGCATCGCGGTCTACCTCTGGAGTGGTTCAGTCGGACTCGCGGCGGTCATCACCATTGCGATGGTTCTGTCCATGGCGATCGCGGGGCTCGCCGGTGCCGGGATCCCGATGGTCCTGACCACACTCGGACAGGACCCGGCACAGGCGGCATCCATCGTTCTCACCACAGTGACCGACGTCGTGGGGTTCTTCAGTTTTCTCGGGTTGGCGACGCTCGCCGCCGGAATCTTGTAGCCACGAGCATCGCGGCACCAGCGGGGCGGTCGCGGGGGCGCGGAGGGCTGGGGGCGCGAGCGTCTGCGCCCCCGCGCTATGGCGTCGGGTATTACCTCAGGGTAACGCCGCCCTTCCAATCGTGTTAGCGTCGGTGCCAAACCAAATCGTATTCGACGGCCGATGGAAGACCATATGGCGTACCGTCCCGCCGCCACTCTCCAGTTCCGTCTTGCTGAAGAACTGGAGGGTCTTCGTATCGAATCCCACGAGCTGGTTTGACTGGCCGCTCGGCCCGGTCTCGAAGAACCACACCCGGTCCCGACCGTCGACGGCCATGGCATACGGCCGTGAACTCTCACCACGTGGAGCTGCCCACTCCCGCACGGCGCCGGTCGTCGGATCGAGTTTGCCCAAGAATCCCTGAGCATAGTCGACGTACCACACCATGTCGTCCGACGTGACAACCAGCCGGCGCGGGCGCGTTTCCGGACGCGGGAGCGTGTAGTCCTTCAGTTCCATGGTTTGGGGATCGATCGTCGCGATGCGTGGCGTGGCAAACACCGCGATCCACGGTCGATCGCGCGAGTCGAGTACGATTCCGTACGGCCGCGATCGTGCCGTCGACATCTCCACCACCTGCACGTCGCCGGTCCCGACGGCGAGCTTCCCAACGACGTTGCTCTGTTGGGCCGTGAACCATATGTCGCCCTGCCGGTCGAACATGAGCGTGTGTGGGTCGCGCACGCCGTCAGGCATCGCGTACTGCTTGATGTCACCCGACTGCGGATCGAGTCTGCCGATATGCGCATTGCGGTTTCCGGCGTACCACACGATTCCCTGCGCGTCGATGATGAGATTGTGCGGGTGGGTGCCCTCCGGAATGTCGAATCGCTCGAACTCGCCCGTCGCGGGATCGAGCATGGCGATATAGTTGCCGGCCTGACCGCAGAACCACACCCGGTTCGACGGGTCAACAAATGGATCCCGCGGACGGGTGCCCTCCCATGGGACCTCCCACTCCGTGATCTGGACCGGTGACGTTTCCGTCGTCTCGACGGGGCCATGCCCGGCAGTGTCAATCCCTGCCAGCGGCGCCAGGAGCAACGCGGTGTAGGCGGACTTCATGGACTCCTCCCGTGTATGTCACATGTGGACGCGCTCACGTAACATACGCGGAGGGTCCGGCGGACGTTAAGAAGGAGTTAGGAGTTAGGAGTTAGGAGTTAGG
>JBFHWR010000148.1:0-9233 GCA_041599395.1 Gemmatimonadales bacterium
GTGCTGTCGTACACAGTGCCTTCGAGCGTCGACGCGACGGAATAGATCTGCGCACCTGTTGGCGTGGTCACACCGACGACGCGGCCGCCGGCGGCATGAATCCCGAAGACGCTTGGGTCGTCCCGATATCTCGTGCGCCGCAGCTCGATCTTCGGCATGCGGATTTCCCACCGCTGGATCACCCACGCACCCGATGTGACACGCATGAACTCGATGTCACCGCCCACCTGACGAGAGCGCACACCGTACGGAAGCTCCGTGTACTCGTATTCGAGCCGCCTCAGCTCGGCCGACGCCTCATCCAACCACAGGGTGCCGCGGATATCCGCCCGGCCGTCCCCGTCGATGGGCTCGAACGCCACGCCAATGCGCGTGTCATCGTCGCGCGTCCGCACCACCGAAAGGCAATGCGTGCCGAGGAACGCGTCCGAAAGGAGGACGTTTGCGTCCGGCGCCTCGTATGTCCAACTGCCATCCTCGTGCTCGAGGATGTAGCCCTGAGCTGCCAGCTCGTACGCCGTGCGTGAGCTTCGGAAGGGTACACGAGTGAACCCCTCGGATCTCCTGTACTGCTCCCGCTCGACGCGCCGGCCCAACCGATCCAGGTCGCGATCGTACATGGTGAGCGCATAGCGGAACAGCTCGCGGTCGAGCGTCCACGTCGCCGCGGCCAACGCCTTGCGCGCCTCCTCCCACACCGTCGCGGTGTTCTCGGCATCGGAAGCACTCTGGCGACACCGGTCGCTCCCCGTCACCCTGATCGCGGAAAGTTGCGTCGGGATCGTCGCAATCACGATATCGCGCTCCAGCGTCTCACCGGGGCGCAGCGTGAAGGGGGGAGACACCCACGCCCGATAGCCGATCCGTTCGGAGCGCAATCGATACACACCCTCCGCGGCCTGGATCGCAAAACGTCCGGTTGCGTCGCTCAACGCGCGAAACATCTCTCGGCCGTCCTCGTCGAGCAGCACCACGAACCCCGCGCCGACGGTCCGACCGGACAGACTGTCAATCACCTGGCCGCGGATTGTCTGCGCCTCTGTCACAAGGGGGGACGCCGTCACGAGTGCGCCGAGGGCGAGACGGCGGCACAGGCGAAGGGGACCGACGCAACGAATCACCGGCATAGGGAAGAATACTCCCATCCTGACCCGAATGTTCAAAGGGTGCGAATCGCCCTGCGACTCGCACCCTCAACCCACATCGAGACGGTGTCGCGTCGAGGACCTACCTCGTTCGGACGACGTAGAGTTGCATCTGCGACGGCAGCGCTCCCCCGGCCGCGTCCCGTGCTCTGATGGCCACGGCCGGCCGCAACAGACCGCTCACCAAGGTGTACGCGGTGGACGCCGCACGCACACTCAGCGTTCTCGAGAAGTCATCGAATGAAGCGGCGCCCGGCTGCAGCCGGGCCGTTGACACCAACCCGTTGAAGATGTCCAGCAAATCCCAACTCCGCATCGTCAGCCTGTCGTTCGATGTGCTGACGCGGTCATCCACCCAAAGAGACGCCGACCACTGGGCCAACAAACTGTCGATGGGCACACCCACGCGGTTCGCTATATTGGTGAACCCCACGTCGCTGGCGTCTATCAGCGCCTGGTGGAAGCCCTTCTCACCCCCGGCGAACGCGTCACCAAAGTGATCGGATATCCAGCGGAGAAACGACCACGAGACCCCATACCACAACGGGCGTCCCCCGCACGGTGCTTGGAAGCTCGCATCCAGCCAGCTGCACTGCTCCGGGGCGCCGGCGACCCGGCTGTTCGATGACTCGTATCCGTAGAAATACGCGAGATCGACAAACGCATTGGAGTACCAATCGATCGATGACGGGTCGTCGTTGTTGAAGGCGACATCGTAGCCGAGGTTCTGGCCGGTGGTGCGTCCCTCGAACGCATGCCCGGTGACCTCTTCCGCGAGCGTTGCCTGCCCTTCCAACTCCCACGCCGTCGGGAACGGGGCGCCCGCCGCGCCACGCCGACCCAATTGGATCACGTGTGCCAGTTCGTGCGCAATGATAAATGGCGCGTCTTCAAAGGCATCGTCCCGACTGTACGAATCGTTGACGCTACCGGTTGGGTCTGGCGCTGCGCCGTAAAAGATCTCGGCCTCATTGCTCGCGCCAAACGAATCGCTGTCCAACATGTCACAGGAGCTGGC
Organism: Gemmatimonadales bacterium; assembly: GCA_041599395.1. GTDB lineage: Bacteria > Gemmatimonadota > Gemmatimonadetes > Gemmatimonadales > GWC2-71-9 > JBFHWR01. The sequence continues at coordinate 2,164 of JBFHWR010000148.1, forward strand.
AAACCCGAGCGTGGGGAACCGCTTGTTCACTTCTTTGGTGATCAAGACGACGATTCGGCCGTTGCTGTCGATGTCGCCCGGGTCGCCAAAGTGCTCGAAGTCGCTGGGGTAGATCAAACCGTCGAATTGGTCGCTCAGTGTCTGATAGTCGGCTTCCGAGAAACCGTTCGCGGGGTTGTCCACATCATCCAACCAGAATCCCTTCTGCCCTTTGACTTTGACGACCGCGCGGACGCTATCTGCGTTCTGACACGACGCGTCGCCTTGCGCGCGAACACGGAGTGTGAGTGTGTCGCCCACGGCGGCGCCGGAGTCGACAGACGCTGCGGCACCTGTCATGCCTCGAGTCGCTACCCAGTGGCGTCGATCGAGTGAGCGGAGCCAGGCCAAATCGCGAGCCCGGATTGCGGCTTCGGCGTTTCGATGCCGCCCCAGACGCCGCGCGCGAGCAGTTGGTTGGAAGTCTCCGCGCGAGGCCGTCTGCGCCCGGGGCGCGCCCGCACGAGACGATGTCGCCGCCGGATCTTTTTCCCCACTCAACACGACCTCGGTGAGTGATGAGGCAACCTCAGACGTCGACTGCACGCCAATCACGTACTCTTCGAGATTCAATTCTGGATCGAATTGCAGACAGAAGCTCGCCGGATCCTGAATGACGAGTTGCTCACCAACCGCCAAGGAGAGGAACGATGCCGGCTCGAGCTGATGATTCTCGGGAGACGTCGTCGTGCTGGAGACCGTGACCGTGACGTCGACGGCTCGGGCCGGCCGGCAGTCAAATACCGGAACCGTAACATCGAGCTGTGTCGTTGTCGCTGCCGTGACGGACACGGCGATCCCATCGATCACCACCGTGTTGTTGGCGGGGACGGGGCTGAAGCCCGTTCCGCTGATCGTGGCTGTGCCACCCTCGACGATGGGATTTGGTGAGATCCCGGAGACGGAGAGATCGGTTGCCGTGGCGGAGAAGGCCACCGGGTCGCCGTTCAGCCCGGGTGAGCTTGCGGACGCGGTATTGGAACCCGTGGACGATCCCATCGTCCAGCCGGTGCGGGCTTCGCCGGCGGCATCCGTTGTTGTCGAGCTCGAGTCGAGCGAGCCGCCCCCGCTTTCGACAGTGAAGTCAACGTCAACACCCGGAACGCCGTTGCCGTACTGATCGAGCACGGCCACGACGATCGGATTGTCCAACTTGTCTCCGGCCAGGCCCGTCTGCCCATCGCCGGATACCTTGGCCAGCGAATCGGGCGCGTCGGGCAACGCTGTTGCGGTGAAGGTGCTGCTGGCGTCACCAGCCGACGCCGACACCGCCTGCGTTCCCGCATCAGTCCCCAGCGTCCACGTCGTCGAGGCCTGCCCCCCCGCGTCGGTCGTGAGCTCCGCATCGGACAGGCTTCCGCCGCCCTGCACGACCGCGAACGACACGTCAACGCCGCCGATCGGATTGCCGCCGGCGTCGTTCACCTGAAGCGCAAGATCGCTGGAGAGTGTCGCGCCGACCGTCGCACTCTGTTGATCGCCGCTCAAGAGGGCGACTGCGGCAGGTTCCTGCGTCACCGTGACGCTGGTACTTTCACTCAGCGACCCCGAAGTCGCCGTCACCGTGGCCGATCCCACTCCCACGGCCGTGATCGTCCCGCTGCTGTTCACCGTCGCAACCGAAGCGGGACTGGATGACCATGTCACCGAGACGCCGGACATCGTGTTGCCGTTCTGATCCTTCACCGTAGCCGATACCGTTGCCTGCGCACCCAAGGCCGTGAGGGCAACGGCCGACTGGCTGAGCTGAATCGAGGTCGCCACCGGTGGCGGGCCGGGGTCGGTCAGTTCCTTGATGGTTTTACAGCCAAACAAGGTGACGGTGGTGGCCAGCACGAAAACGATGGGGCAGTGCGACAGCAAGCGTGAGTGGGTCATGTCAGTTCACGGTGTGGGAATGACTGGTTTGTCAACGGTGTCATCATGTGGCCATGCATTCTGTTCGTGACGGCTGCCCCAAACCGTGACATGTCTCACACGGCATGTGGAACCAGTACGCCGGACGGCCGCGCGCACAAAAAAAAGGCGCGATTCCGGAGAACCGCGCCTCTCACACCAGCGCCGCGACGTTTACGGGTCTCGAATCACGCCAAAGCTTTGCACGAAATACCCGGAGGCGGTGTGCCGCCCAGTCACCCACACTTTGGCCCCCGGACGCCTGAGACCCTGGGGGGCGTTTGACAAGCGTAGGGTATCGGGACCCATGTACATCAATAGGGTTCCCGACCGCTCACCCACTGTACCGACCATTGGCTCCTGGCCGTCGACGTCGACAATGCGGTAACCCGTCGCGTCGAATTCGTCCATCGGTGCCGAGCTGCGACGCGTTCCCTGCACTTCCACGGTCGCCCCGGATAACCGGCGTAACTCACCTGACAGTTCCCCCACGAGATTGACCGATGCCTGTCCCTCGATTCGCAAGCCCACCAACACCATAGGCTCCGTTCCGGTCACGTACACTGTGCCAGTGAGCATTTCGGGCTCTCCACTTGCCGCGCGCGCGGCGCTGGTTCCGCTGGTCTGTTGGTACGCCCCTCCGCACGCGAGAAGGAACGTCGGCGCAACCACCGCCATCCACCGCCTCAGCTGCATCACTCTCATGTCATCTCCTCTATTTCAGCCTCGCTATCCACATTCGCATGATCGACGGGAGCGGCCCGTCAGCGCCATCACGTACACGGATCGCCGTAGGCGACCGGCCCATGCCGCGGAGCAAGAAGTATCCCGACGAGCCGCCCCGCACGTTGATACTCTGCGACGCGTCGGCAAACCCGATCATCTTTGGCGTCATCCCTGCGTTGGTCCCACCGAATGAAATGCCGTCGAAGATGCGGAGGAAATCCCAGGTCGTGAACGTGAGTCTGGGGGTGGTGGGAACCGGCGCGCCGCTAACCAGCCGGTTATCCATGTAGAAAGCCGCCTGCCACTGGACAAGCAGCGAGTCGATGGGCACCCCGATCGTCGTTGCGATGTTCGCGAACCCGCTGAGGTTCGCATTGTCGATGAACGCCTGTTGCATACCCTCGACGCCCCCCACGCCGCCCGTGTATGTGGGGCCGAACTGATCCGAGAGCCACCAGAGGAAGGAGCCGGGCACCCCATAGACCTCGCGACCATCAATCGTGCACTCGTCGTCCAGCACCTCACGATCCTGCCACGTGCAGTCCCACGGGGCTTCTCCCAAGCGTCCGGGCGGCGACACGGTGAAGTCGAGACCGAAGTACCTCGCGATGTCGGTAAACATGTCGGAATACCAGTCGGAGGACGCCGAGTCAGGCAGGTCATAGACATGGGAACCGTCGATATCCATTGGAGTGACCCCTTGGGCTACGATCCCCATTTGGGTCTCCATGAACGTCGCCTGGCCCTCGAGTTCCCAAACGGTCTGCAGGACCGGCGCGTTGACTGCGAACCGCCGGCCCACCTGTACGATGTGAGAAAACTCGTGCGAAATGAGGGGCCCCATCAGCGACTCGAGCGTCGCGGCCGTCGACATGGCGGTTGGCGCGATGCTGTAGTACACCTCTCCCTCGTCGCTCGAGGGACACTGGGTGCGCGGAACGAGATCCGCAGGCTGGACAAAGCCCAAGAGATTTGGTGTCTTGTTGACCTCCTTGGTAATGACCACCACGATGCGGGTATTGTTGTCCAGATCCGTGGGTTCCCCCAGATACTGCACGTTTGTTGTGTAGATGAGCTGGTCGAGTTGATCACTGAAGCTCTGGTATTGTGTGGCAGAGAAGTCTTCCGTGGAGTCGTTTGCGATGTCACGGAGCCACACGCCGCGCGTCCCGACTACCTCAGCCACCGTGGTGATCGCGGTGAAGGCGGAACAGTTTTTTGGCACCCGAATCGGGATGGTATCGCCGACTTGAACGTCTGACGGCACCGCGCTGAACGCCCCCGACGCGAGCGCTCTCGGCAACCCACTCAGTTCGCGCAGCTGCTCGGCCAGCAATCTGGCCTCGATCGTCCGATGCCTGCGTCGGGCTTCGATGCGGCGTAACTGTTCGCTGCCGACACGTAACGCCCGTGGGCCTGCGGGCAACCGCATCGCCACCCGGGGCGGCGCCGTCGATCCGCTCGGCGTCACGCTGGTCAGCGTCACCTCGGTGCGCGACGTCGCGACCTCGGAAACCGCCGTTACCCCAACCAAGAACCGCTCATCGCCGGCGGCGGCATCAAACTGCAAACAGAAATCGGCGGGATTGCTAATGATCATCTGCTCGCCGGCAGCGACTGACACGAACGCCGCAGGGTTCACCTCATGCGAAATGCCTTCCGTCGCCCCGCTCACGGTCACCTGGACATCGACCATGCGCGCAGGCCGGCAGTCAAACGTCGGCACCTCGATCTCGAGTGCGGTGGGGAGCGCCGACGTAACGGTTGCAGCTACGCCGTCGACCGTCACCGCATTGTTTCCTACGATCGGGCTGAAACCGTTCCCCGATATGGTCGCGGTTTCGCCCTCGACGATGGGATCCGGACTGACCCCACTCACCGCGAGATTCGACGCGATGGCGGTGAACGTCACCGGATCGCCTTTCAGTCCCGGCGCGCTGCCGGTCGCCGTGTTCGTGCCCTCCAACGATCCAAGGGTCCACCCGGTCCCCGCTTCCCCGTCGGCGTCCGTCGTCTCGGACTCCGAATCGAGCACGCCGCCACCACCTGTCACCGCAAACGACACGTCGTGACCCTCAACCCCGTTCCCGAACTGATCAACGACTTTCACCACGATCGGATCGTCGAGCTTCGTATCGGTAGGTCCTTGCTGCCCATCGCCTGACGAGATCAGGATCGAATCCGCAACATCCGCCGTGGCGGTCGCGGTAAAGATCCCGTTCACTTCCCCCTCGACCGTCGCCGTCACCAGCTGCTGGCCCGCCGTCGGCCCGAGCGTCCACGTCGTCGAGGCCTGACCGGTGGGGTCGGTGTCCACTGTGGCATCCGCAACGCTCCCGCCACCTTGCGTCGCCGCGAACGAAACCGAGACGTCCGGTATCGGACTGCCGCCTCCGTCGTTCACCTGCACCGTGAGCGCCATGGGAACAACCTGTCCCACTGTCGCCGTCTGCGCGTCTCCGCCTACCGCCGCAACTTCCGCGGGTACTTGCGTGACCGTGACACTCGCCGTGCCAATAGCCGATCCTGAGGTAGCGGTGATCTGGGTGGCTCCCACTCCGACCGCGGTGACCGTTCCCGAACTGTTCACCCTGGCCACCTCTTCATTGTTCGACGACCAGCTTACCGCCGCGCCCGAGATGGTATTCCCGTTTTGATCCTTGACCGAGGCCGTGAGCTGCGCCGTGGCACCAAGCGATGCCAGGGAGACACTTGCCTGGCTCAGCTGAACCGACGTCGGCACCGGCGCCGGCGGAGGTGGGGGCTCTGTGCCTCCGTCCGAGCTGCATGCCTGCGCAGCCGCGTAGAGCAGCAAGGGAACGGCGAGTCTCGGCAAAGACCACGTGGATTTCAGCATACGTCCTTTCACGGTTGGAGGTCCGGATCGGATTGCTGGATCGAATGGGGAACCCGGAGGGTCACTCAAAATATGAGCAACCGGCCGGGCAAGGGCGAACCGGTAACCAATACTCCCGTTTGTGGGATGCCTGGAGTTCGCGGTGGTGGTTACCGCGCGATCGCCAAGCCGTACGATCCGAGCGCCTGCTGCTCGTAGGTCCCGCGTGCCGCGGCCTGCAGTAAGCCTGCCGTATAGCTAGTCAAATTGTTGCGGTCGGGAACCCAAAAGCTGGCCACGGTCCCGCCCGAAATCGTCCCGGCGACGATCATGCGCGCGTTGCTCGTCCCGGCTCCCGTCGAAAACAGCGTAAAGCCGGATGCCTGAAGGGAATCGACAACGCCTCCCGACAATGTGAACAGGATTGCCCCGTCATTGGCGTTGGGCGTCGTGAGGTTCACCCGCAGAAACCCGGGATCCGGCGGCGTCGGGCCTGGTCCGGGACCCGTGCCATTGTCACCGCCACCGCCGCATGTCACGATCCCGCCCAACAGAAATGCATAGGCCACCGTCTTCAGTACGCGGGTCATAGCGGCCTCCTCAGGTGTGCACCGCGCCCGGCTCCAGCCGTATCGGCCGGCGTCTCACCGGTCGATCGGCCTGTCATCTGACGTACCCGCTCAACCGCCGTCGAATTCGCGATACATCCACCCGGCGATTCGCCCGTGCAGTAATCCAACCAGGCGAGCAAGTCGCCAAGGTTGAACGTGCCGTCCTGATTGCCCTGTGAGTCGAGAAACTCCGTTTCGGTAGGCGTCAACACGCCGCCACTCAGCAAATGGTCTGCAGCACCGTCCAGCGCGATGGCTGACCCGGCAACGAGCGAATCGATCACGATGGATGGGCTTCCGATCGCCGATGCAGCCGTCACCGTGATGGTGTCCACGTAGGTACCGACATCGAGCGATGACGCATCCCGGCTCCACCGCACCATGCCCGTTCCCGTCCCGCTTGCCGTGGTGAGCGACAGCCATGCGCCGCCGCCATGCGTCGCCGACCAATCGGTGGTCGCTGCGCCCGCACCAGTGAGCGACACCGTTGCCGAGTCATCGGACGGGCCAGTGAAGCCAGCGACTGTGTGTGCCAGCCGGCTCGTGGGATTCAACGCGATCGCGAGCGCCGCCTCAACGAGCAGACTATCGATCACCAGCGCGGGGCTGCCTCCCGCCCCGCTCGACGTGACGGTAATCGTGTCGACGTACGTCCCTTCCGTGAGACCGGTCGGATCCCGCGTCCACCGCACCACGCCGCTGCCTGTGCCGCTCGCCGCGGTGAGTGTCAACCACGTGCCGCCGCCGTGCGTTGCCGTCCATCCTTGTGTCGCCGAGCCCGGACCGGCGATCATCACGTCCGCCGAATCGGGAATTGGTGCGGTTGCGCCTTCCACAACCGACGCGGACCGGCTACCCGGCGTGACCGCCATCGTCAGCAACGCATTGACCGTGAGGGAATCGATCACGAGCGCGGGACTCCCGGATGACACAGCCGCAGTGACGGTAATCGTGTCAACATA
>JBFHWR010000149.1:0-9156 GCA_041599395.1 Gemmatimonadales bacterium
CGACTCTCCAACTGCCAGGAATGTCATGGGAGTCAGATCACCGTGCGCTTCGACGCGGCGGCCCGCCGCTACCAGACGCATGTGCGGACGTATGCGGTCAACTGCGAGTCGTGTCACGGTCCGGGCGGCGAGCATGTCGGCCGCGCGCGTGCGGGTACGCTTGGTGGCTCCCGCGACATCGCGATCGCGACGTTTGCTGTCACGGACAAAGATTCGTCGCTGGCGGTCTGCTTCCAGTGTCACGCGGTGAAGACCGTGATCAACCCGGGCTACCTGCCAGGGAGACCGCTCGACACACACTACTCGACCAAGCTCTCGGCAGTCGGCGACGAACCCTTCTATCCCGACGGGCGGGTACGGACGTTCGCCTATCAGGAGAATCATCTCTTTAGCGACTGCTACCTCAACGGGTCGATGACCTGTGTGGACTGTCATGATCCGCATAGCTCGGAGTACAGAGACATCTATGGTCAACGGCTCGAAGATCGATTCTCGAACGGGCAGTGTGTGTCGTGTCATCCGAGCAAGGAGACGAAGTCGGATCTCGTTCGGCATACGAGGCATTCGGTCGAATCCGCCGGCAGCCAGTGCGTCGCATGTCACATGCCGTATCTCCAGCATCCGGAAGTCGGGCGGGCGCTCCGTTTTGCGCGTTCCGACCACACGATCCCCATTCCGCGGCCCGGATTTGACGAAGACTTGGGGGTGGAGAGCGCGTGTCGATCCTGCCACCCCGATCGATCCGTCCGGTTGTTGCAGCAACAAGTCTCCGACTGGTACGGGGAGCTGAAGCCGCATAAGGACATCGTACGCGGACTACTCGAATTCACCCCGGAACTGAGCGCCCGTGAGGCCGCCGAGCGATTACTGCTGAGCGAGGCCGCTCACCCCCTGGCCCAGATCGCCGGGCTGAACCGGTTTCAGGAGCGGCACTTGCGGCCGAACATGCCAGCGCTCGATCCGACAATCGCCAGTCGGTTGCGCCGACTGGCCCGTTCGCCGGATCTCGACGTCCGCGCGGTTGCGTTGGCCACCTTGCACTATGCCCGCGGCGACGATCCCCAGACCCGTCGATCGCTCATCCAGCAGCTGGAGTCCGTCGGCGACCGGCATGACGCGGCGCTCCGTGGCCGCTGGGTCGTGACCTTGGGGTACATCGGTGACTCCTGGCGAGTGCGCGGAGAGTTGGGCACAGCCGCGGTGGTATACCGCAAGGCACTCGAAATCCTGCCGGGGCATCCGCACATCAATGCGCAGCTGGCCGAAGCATACAGCCTGGCCGGCAATCACGAAGAGGCGCTGGCACGATTTGCTGACGCAATTTCCTTGGATCCGAATCGGTCTCTTACCTTGGTGAACTACGGAGTTGCTCTGGAGCGCGCGAACCGGCGCGAGCAGGCCGCCGATGCGTACCGTCGCGCTCTCGAGATCAACCCCGGGGAATTCCTTGGGCACTTCAATCTGGGGAACTACCACCTTCGGGGTGACGAGTTCGACCAGGCAATCGAGCGCTACCGTTCCGCGGTCGCGTTAAACCCCGGCTTCGCGCAGGCGCACTACTACCTGGCCCGCAGCCTCACGATGACAAACAGGTTGGACGAGGCCCTCGAAGCAGCGGAGCGGGCGCTCGAGTTTGACCGTCATAGCGAGAGAACACGCAACATGCTTGAAGAGCTGCGGCGAGTGGTGCGACAAAGATGAGTTTCGATCGGCGATCACTCATTGACGGTGTGCGGTCTTAAGTTTTGGGGCTCCGACCACCGATACTCAGGTGAAGGGCGCTCGGATCAGCAACACGGTCTGCTGGAAACAGACAGGCCGGTCGGGTAGGTTACCCAAGTGCACTCAGGTCACGCTCGAGCTGGTTACGAGTGTCTTTTTTTTCGGGGGCTTCGATGACCAACCGTCCTGTCCAGTCTGCGCGCAGGTACTCCGCAATTGGGCGAGGGGCAATCGCGTCGATCGCGGGGATGCTGCTTGTCACGACGCTGGTTGAAGCACAGTTCCAAGGGTTTCGCTATCGGTCTGGACGCTGTGTCAACGCAGAGGGCGAGGAGGGGCTCAATCCCGACTACGTTGGTGAGTGTGGAGGACTACGGGGCAAGGACCTCCGTGAAGCCAATTTGCGAGAAGTGGACTTGTCCGGGGCGGACCTCCATGCGGCGCGGCTCACCCGGGCTGTCTTGCGGGGAGCGGTGTTGCAGGGGGCCCAGATCCGGAACGGTGAGCTCGAGTCGGCCGATCTGCGCGGCGCCGACTTGCGGGAGGCGCAGCTCGATCGCGCCAAGTTCACCAACGCGGATTTGACGGGCGCGAACTTGCAAGGTGCGCGGCTGGAGCGCGCGGTGTTCTTGCGGGCGATTCTGCGGGATGCCGATTTGACCGGGGCGAGTCTCCGATCAGCCAATCTCAGGGGAGCGAACTTGAGCTACGCCAACCTCACCGGCGCGAATCTGAGATCGGCGTTCTTCAACGATCGGACGATACTCCCTTCGTCCCTACAGTACGATGAAGCCCTGCGACGAGGCATGCGGTTTCGTCCGTGAGCTGAGCCCGTTGTGGCTCTGCTCACCGCCCGGTGGCGCGACCGGGGCGCTATATTAGGGTGAGTTACGGAGCTTTCTATGCGTTGGACTCCCTTATTCGCCGCTTTCCTCGTTCCGGTCGTGTCCAGCCCGATTGACGCCCAACGTGCAATCCTTCGTGGTGTCGTGACCGATGCCACCACGTTGGCGCCCATCGCCGGCGCCTCGATCCAATTGAAGGGTCAGCGGGGAGTGAGCTTCACCGATGGAGAGGGCCGGTTCCGGATCGTGGGGGTGCGTAACGGCGAGGTTACGATCCTGATCAATGGCGTCGGTTACCAACCGGGTGCCCTCGACTTAGCGATCGCGGTTGCGGACCCGGTGGTGTTCGATCTGGGTCGTCTCGTCTTGAAGCCGATGGTGACCGAGCTGGACCCGATCGAGGTGGAAGCAATCGCTCTGAACCGGCGGCTCGAGAGGGTGGGTTTCTTCAGCCGGATGCATGGCGAGAGCGGCACGTTCATTACCCGGGCCGACATCGACAAGCTGAAGCCCGCCCGGACGTCTGAATTACTGCGGCGGGTTGTCGGATTTCAAACGTCGGCGGACGGATCCATAAGCAGCGGACGGGGAATTGCCAGCATGACCCAAGGATTCACTGCGTGCGGGGTCGATTATTACATCGACGGGATTCATTCGACGGCGGTTAACATCGATGTCGTGATGCCGACGGTTGTTGCCGGTATCGAGGTGTATTCGGGCGCAGCGAGCATTCCGCCGGCCTTTCGCGTAACTGGGAATCCAAAGTGTGGCGTCGTGGTCGTCTGGACGCGGAGCGGACAGGGTAGGCCCTGAGGCCTTCCCCCCGTCTGCCGGCCACGCAGCAGACATCTTTGCAACCCGCACGTCACCCGCGAACGTCGCACTACAGACCTACAGTACTGCCCCCGCTATCGTTTCGTGATGACCTGCACCACCCCGCCCGGGTACCCGGTTCCGAAGCGCGTGGTCGCATCGCTCGCGCTGAAGTATCGAATCTCCTGCACGATTTCGAGGGCCAGGCTCTGGAGCTGCTCCAGATCGCCAAAGCGGGTGTTGTCCACAAACGCGCGGGCTACGAGATTGCCGCGCGGTCGCAGCCAGGAAGGGCGCAAGCGGCGGATGACATCGTACACATTCTGTTCCAGTGATTCGGCAATTTGCTCCGCTGAAATCAGGTTTCGGGAACTGGTCGCGCGCGACGTCCCCCCTTGCGTGCCGCTGGCGCAGGCCAGCGCAGCGAAGCCTGCGGCAACGAAAATGGTACGGAGTCTGGGCATGACCGTCTTCCTGGAGAGGATAGTTTCCAAATTGGTCCCCCAACGCTTGCATCTGTCAAGCATGCGCAGGCGCCTCAGGCTCTTCGTACTCGTGACGGCCATCGCGACGCTCGTGCAGTGTGATACGTTCACTCCGATCTCGTTGATTGGCTCCATCACGGTCACGCCGTCGGCGGCCTTGCTCGATACCGCCGGAGATACCATCCGTTTCTCGGCCACGGCACAAGACAGGAATGGTGTGACGATCCCCCAGGCAGCCGTCTCCTGGCGGAGCAGTGACGAGGATGTGGCCACTGTCGATGCGACGGGCCTAGCGGTCGCGGTCGGAAACGGGACCACTACCATCACGGCTTTCGTGGGGGCTGTGGTGGGCTCTGCCACGCTCGAGGTGTTCCTGAACCCCAACGTGGGCGGGTTCGTGGCGGGGCAAACCTACTTTGGTCGCCTGCAATACACCGAGTATCAGGCGGGTGACCTGCCAATCGTCATCTCGGCTCCGCATGGCGGAACCCTGGAACCGGATGAGATTCCCGATCGAACGGTTGGCGTGACGACGCAAGACCGCAACACACTCCAGCTCGCGCGAGCCGTAGGGGCGCACCTTCAGCAGAGCACCGGCGGCGTGCCACATGTCGTGGTCTCTCATCTCCATCGTGTGAAGCTGGACGCCAATCGCGAGTTGGCGGAGGGCGCCAACGGCAACGCGTTTGGGGAGCGGGCGTGGACCGAGTACCACGCGTTCATCGAAGCTGCTCGGCAAACCATTGTCGAAGATTACGGACACGGGTTGTTTCTCGACCTGCACGGCCATGGGCACGAGCTTCAGCGCTTGGAACTCGGTTATCTGCTCAGTGCGGAGGATCTCGCGCTGCCCGACAACCAGCTCGACCGACCGTCAATGATTGAGCGGAGCAGCATTCGTGCCCTGGTGGACCTGTCAGACTCGGGGTTTGTCGCGCTGATTCGTGGGCCGAGTGGGCTGGGAAGCTTGCTGGACGCGGGTGGTTTTGCGGCCGTTCCGAGCGGGGCGGTGCCACATCCTGGAGCAGAACCCTATTTCACCGGCGGGTACAGCACGGCACGGCATGGCTCCCGTGACGGCGGCACCGTCAGCGGCATTCAGATCGAAGCGCAGTGGATGGGCTTGCGAGACGAACAGACCAATCGACTCGTGTTTGCCACGTCGCTCACCGAAGCGCTCCAAAGCTATTTCGCCACGCACTATCGCATGCAGCTCCAGCCCCGCGCGTCACTGACGTGGAACGAAAGGCTGCGTCCAGGCCTGCTCGACCTCACCAGGGCGGTAGGGGTTGGCTTTTAGTTTGCTCGATACGATCCTCGCCCGGACGTAGAGTTCTTCCCCCGTCAAGGTGTAGCTGGGATTGAGGCCGGCGACTTCCGCGAAGACGGTCCCGATTTCGTCGCTGTAGTGAAACCGCACCGAGGCCGTGTCATCCGGAGCCGCCAGACGCTGGGGCGCCGGATACCCTTTTCGTGTCCCGATGAAGAACGTTGTGTACGTGATGTTCTCGGCAGCGTTGAGCTGGAGTGAGAGGCGGTTTCCATTGAAGTCGATCTCGTCCAGCTCAACTCCGGTCGTTCCATAGAAATCTCCCGACTCCATCGCACCGAGCAACGCAGCGGCACTCAGCGTGGACGCCCGAACCATGACCCACGCGCGGCCTGGATTGCTGCGAGAAGGACCGGACTCGTGGTAGTTGTGGGCGTCGTCAACCGCGATGCCCAGCAGCACGTCGTGACCCTCCCGCAGTCGTTCGGACAGGACGATGTCCCAGATTCGCTCTACGCTGGGTCGTCGGTGGTCACCCTGGTTGTGGACGGCCGGATGGCCGTTGTATACCTCGAAGAACCGTTCGCCTTGGAGGGCGATCAAATCCTCCGCCGTCACCGCCCAGCCGAAGTTCGGATGATTGACATGAGGGAACATGATCTGGCCGGTCGTGCGGCGTTGGTCGAGTACGGCGTTCACGTTCTGCTGCAACACATCGAGCACGCTTTCTCCGCCTTGTGGTGGAATGACGTCGAGGATGTTGGTGGCGTTCACATGGATGGGTTTGCTCTCAAACTCGTCCGTGATCTCTTCGCTCTGAATGACCAAGAATCGGTTCGGCTCCTCGAACAAACTCCGATACTCCTCGAGCGTCTTGAGGCGCACCACAAGCGTGTCCGCTTCCTGCTTGGTCGTCACCCAATCAGCTCCAAACCGCCCGACGTAGGCGCGATAGGCCGCCATTCCGCCGCCAGTCCGGGTTGGATCGACCCAACGCTCTCCGTGAGCGAGCACGTTGTGATCCGAGAGCGCGATGAAGTGGTAGCCGTTGTCTCGGTACCAGTCGACGATCATCTCGGGGTAATCGTCACCATCACTCCAGAGTGAGTGCGTGTGGAGGTTGCCCTTCCACCACGGCGCCGGCCGGGAGCATGCAACCGAGCAGAGGACGATCGCGTGCACGGCATATCTGAGCATCCTCTCTGGCTTCATGCAGGTCTCCGCGAGGAAACGGCCAGGTTGGGGGCACGGGTCCAACGACAGTTGTTGCGAGGTCTCAGCGCGAAACCAGACCGGATTCCGGGCAGCGCGGCACCGGAACACCAGCACAAGATCTTGTGAGACAAACACTTGAGCCTGCTGGTCATGGGCTCCGTCCCGGGCAAGGATCGGGTGTGCTTCTTGCCGCCTTCCCTCCAGCGAGTCGGCATGACGTCGATCGGACACTTCCCGAAACGGGCGGGGTCCGCACCGCGCATCAGTGAGCGCGGGAGTGTACTCGGGCCGCTACACGTGGAGAACGGCATGACGGAATCGACGATTACGTTATACCACCAGACCAGCAAGCGGAAAGCGGAGGAGATCCTCCTCGATCGCTTCACGGACTGCGAAGACAGCAAGTGGTTCGATATCGATGGAAGCGTCATCGAGGGAATCTGGCTACGGCGCTGGCCCGATCCCGAGAAAGACTATGTGGCCGATTGCGAAGAAGGCAACGTGCTCTTCGAGATCCAACTCAACATGAATGAAATGGAGTTGGCAACCTACCAGGTACGGGAAGACCAGTGGCCGCACACCACACCGTTGCCCGATGGGATCGCCGGTCGCAGCTACGTGCTCCCGGCGGTGATTGTCAATTCACACCTCGCCTCTTTGTGGGTTCTGGCACTCGTACAAGACGCATCCAGTGACGGAGAGCTCGGCTAGTTCGATCGCGGCTCTGCTTCACGCACGCCGCCCCGTCCCTATGAGGGCGGCAGCCTTCGGCTCCTAGACGACAGGTACCCCTCCCGACGGTTACCCCGCCATGGATCGACTGATCTTGGCGGGGTATTTCCGTTTCTCTGCGGTTGATTCGCCTCGTTTCTTTTGCGTGTGAGCCCCAGGAGACCTGGCGTCATGAGCCGTGCGATGGCAGTTTGCGCTGGGCACAAACCGGGAACACCGGGTTTTGAGCCCGCTCAACCGCAAGCGGGGTGCGAGGTTAGGCGATGGAGGGAATCACAACCGAACGTCGGACGGGGGTCGATCGCCGGCAGGGCAAGGAGCGCCGCGTGGAGGAGCGCCGGCGGGATCGCGTGAGCGCGCAGCGGGTTGGAAACGACCGCCGGTCGATTCGACGGCGCAGCGGCATTGAGCAACGCGTGCTCCCGGATCGCCGACGTGCCGGAACAGCCGTCGGACAGCAGACGGCGGCTCGTATGGCCTGCAGCCGCGGCGTCGAGTTGCAGGAATCACGGGATTTCGAAGGCGCGCAGCACGCGTATGCCAAAGCGATTGGGTACGGGAAGGGAAGCGGGACACGGGCCGGCCAGGAAGCCGCCGCCGTCGCCGGATTCAATCTCGGTAGCGTGCTGCACTTGGAAGGCAAGTTCACGGAAGCCGAACGGGCGTATCAGGCGGCGGTTACGCGAGGAACCGCAAGCGGGACGACACTCGCGCGGGAAGCCTCGGCGCTTGCGGCGGCCCGGCTGGCGTCAATGCAACAGGCGCGCGGCGATATCGTGACCGCTGCCGAGACATACGAGTCCGCGGTCTCGCACGGCCAGGCCATTGCGACGTCTCGCGGCCAGGAAACCGCAGCCCGTGCGGCGCTCAATCTCGGAGCGGCGCTTCTCGCGCTCGGGAAGCCCACCGAGGCGCGCCAGGCTTGGGAGGCCGCGGTAGCGCTTGGCAAGGACAGTAAGACCTCAGCCGGGCGCGGCGCCGCCGCGGCGGCTGCGTCAAACCTCGGCGTACTGTTTTGGCACGCAGAAGACCTGGACGAGTGCGGCCAAGCCTGCGCCGATGCACGGAGGATGGGAGCCGCTTGCGGAACGGCGGCGGGACATGAAGCAGCGGCCCGAGGAACGCTCGTGCTCAGTTTGCTCAAGAACAAAGGAGGAGAACGTGAAGAGGCAGAGCGAGCGCTCATGGAATGCCGCAGTCTCGTCAGAGGCTTGGTTGCCGCCGATTATCCCGACGCGGTCGAGCGGCTCAACGACGCGGTTCGCAAGTTGCTCGACCAGGATCCGAAGCAGTGGTTAGCGCTGTGAAATCTCCGGCACTCGCGTGGACCGGGAGGTGGTGCGCGCTCGTCCTGATTGCAGGGTGCGGGTCTGCCGGCGCACCGCCCGCAGATGCGCCGGCGCCGGCCCCCGTGGTAGAGGCGCCGGTCGGCGAACACTACCTGATTCACTATGTCGATCACACCGGAATCCGCCGGCGCGACACGCGCACGCGAACGGATACCGTGATTCTCGCGACACCCGGAGAGGTGATGCTGTCCCGAAGATCGGGTGACGGGACGAAGGTGGCTGTCGCGCTGGCGCGGTCCGACTCCACCGTGCTCGTGATGGTCGATCTCGCCGACGGGAGCCTGTCGCAGGTGCACGCGGTACCGGGCGAGGCGACATATACGTTCGACTGGTCCGTAGGCGGGGAGAAGCTGGGGGTTGGCTACCGCGTCGAAAGCGGGTCTGAACCGGGCCGGAGCGGTGTCCTGCTGATCGATGCCGCCGGGGACATTCACGATGTAGGCTGCAGCGTCTCGGACCGGTTCGTTGCGTGGGTCCCCAATGACAGACTGGCTGTTGGAGATGGCGCCAACTTCTATATCGTCGACGCGCGCGGGTGCAGGACGCTCGCCACGATCCCGCTACGCGGCAGACGTGACGTCACGTATTCGCCCGACGGTCGGAGGATCTTCCTGCGGCGGGGTCCACAAGATCAGTTCAGCCGGCAGCGCGCTGGAAGGCGCCTCGAACTGTACGTTGCCGACTACAACGGAGCCAATCCGAAGCGCGTAACCGACTATCGCTTC
>JBFHWR010000150.1:0-9116 GCA_041599395.1 Gemmatimonadales bacterium
ATCTCGCTCGATCACGCCGTTCTCGTCGTCCATGGACGCGACGATCTTGCCGATGTGTCGGGCTTGCGCCATGTCGCGGAACGCCTTCGCGATATCGGATATGGGATAGACCGTCGTTTGGATGGGTCGAAGATCTTGTTCCTCGAAATAACGCATCACTTCTTGATACAGCCCGGCGGCGTACTCGGGTTTCGCATGGAGAATTCGGTCGATGTCGACCGCGAAGTACGACAGGCTGTTGGCAAACGGCGCGAGGTTCAGGTCTTTGCCATCGGCAATGTCCGTCTTCCCAATTTCGACGAACCGGCCGAGCGGGCCGAGCACCGACATACTCTTGGCAATGGCCTCACCAGCCAGGGAGTTCAGCACGACGTCGATTCCCGCGCCGTCGGTTGCCTCCATGATCTCGTCGGCAAACGTCAGTGTACGGGAGTTCATGACGTGCGTCACCCCGAGTGACCTCAGGAATGCTCGTTTCTCCTTGCTGCCGGCGGTCGCAAAGATCTCTGCGCCGATGTTTTGCGCCAGCATCACGGCTGCCAAGCCGACTCCGCCTGCCGCGGCGTGGATGAGGATTCGCTCTCCGGGCGCCACTTGGGCCAACCGGTGCAGGGCGTAGTAGGCGGTGACGAACACCACGGGAATCGTGGCAGCTTCCTCGAACGTGAGGCGCCGGGGTTTGGGTACGACATAGTGCGCCTGCGTCGTCATGTATGCCGCAAAACACGCCTGGCCTTGTGCGATGACTTCGTCGCCCACGGAGATTCCCCGAACGTTCTCTCCCACGGCCGTCACCCGCCCCGCGCATTCCATGCCGAGTGCGTCGCCGAAATAACTCCCCTCCTGAACCGCGTCGACCAGCAATCCCATCGCGAGCATCACATCCCTGAAATTGAGACCTGCTGCGTACACGCGTACTTCGACTTCGTCTGGTTTGGGAGGTCGTCGTGGCGCTTCCTTCAGCCTCAGGCC
Organism: Gemmatimonadales bacterium; assembly: GCA_041599395.1. Classification (GTDB taxonomy): domain Bacteria; phylum Gemmatimonadota; class Gemmatimonadetes; order Gemmatimonadales; family GWC2-71-9; genus JBFHWR01. The sequence goes on from JBFHWR010000150.1 coordinate 973, forward strand.
GTCCAAAATACCCGGCGTTGGAATCTCCAGCCGGAACGGCACAGTGTCTTCGTGAGGATGCCTGGTCTTCTCCTTGAGCGTGTCCGCCAGCGCGAGTTTGGCAAACCTGCTTCTCATCCGACGATCGTCCCGATAGGCAACCTCTTCGTCGCCGTCGTCGTTCCAAAGTTCGTCCCAGAGCGTGTCGAGGTCCTCGTCCGCGGTAGCTGGATCCAGGTCCACCATCTTGGTGTCGAAGTTCGCAGCTTCGTTTCTGAGCACTCGACCGATTCCAATGATCGGCGCCTGTCCCGCCGAGACCACATCGAGCGCCGCTGGCTGTGCGCCACGCGTCACGAGCCGGAGCGCGGGCGTACTGCCCCACGCGCGCGACGACACGACCGTGAGCAGCGAAACGAGACTGTTGCAACCCAGCGCGTGCGAGCGTTCCAGCGAGGAAACAGTCGTGTCCTCCGCGGGCGGCGCATCCAAACTCCACATGTGGACGATCGCGCGGCAATCCGGGATCTGTGAAGTGACTTCCTCGAACACGGCCGTCATCCCATCAGCCTGCGACGGATCAGTTGTGTAGTGTTCGCCTTGCTTGCCGTGCCGGCCCCGATCGTTGGCGAGTACCAGCGTCGGCGCTCCTCCGTGCTTCCGAATCAGCTCGCCAATACCTTGGCCCAGGGTTCCGGAATCAGAGAGGATGATCCAGTTCCCCCGGGCAATGCGATCGCCGTTGGTGCGTGATGCATTGGGTTCGAGTTGCGGCACGTCGGCGGGAGCGCGGGCGAGCAGAACAGTCTGCGTCGACGCGAGGCCCTTGAATTCATGGATCAGCGCGCCGGCGTCCAAAAACCCTTCGTCGTTCAACAACGTGATCCACCGGTCGCGGGACAAGGTTGGATACGAAGGCCGGAGATCCGTATCGGTGAAGCGGAACCATCCCTCCGTGATCCCGAAGACCAGATCAACCCAGCGCGGCGAGCTGGTGACTTCGAGGATGATGAGGAGGCCGTTTGGGGCCAGGAGTTCCTTGACGTTTGCGAGCGTCTCTCGCAGATCCCGTGTGGCGTGGAGCACATCCGCAGCGATCACGATATCAAAGGCGTGCCGCTCGAATCCCTGCTCCACCGGATTTCGTTCAATATCGAGCAGACGCGTCTCGAGGCCCGGCCGATCGCGGTACTTCTCTTGCGCCAGCGCCAAGAACGGGGGAGATACGTCGCTGAACACGTATCGGGTGCGGTCCGCCGGCAGCGCTTCTAGTACGTACGGCGTCGTTCCTCCCGTGCCCGCGCCAATCTCCAGCACGCTGACCGTTCGGTCTTCGGGCAGCCCTTCCAGGGCCAGCGCAGCGGCGTTTCGAATCAGCAGATTGTATATGCGAAACGCCGGAGAACTCCCGTAAACTTCTTCGGCCTCATGGATCGAGCCGCCGGGGAACAACAGCTCGAGCGGCTCCGCTGTTCCAACCAGGACGTCGGACAGCTTTTCCCCGCAGCGCTCCAGAAGTTTTGCCTCGTGCGCGTCGGGATGCGCGGCGCGGAGAAGATCTGTGGAGTCGCCTGGCTCTCCGGTTTGGGGGAACTGTCGGACCTCCCACCGGTCATCGGCCGATCTGGTGAGTACGCCTTCCCCTTCGAGCAGGGAAAGGTACCGAGCAAAAAACCGGCGCTGTTCGGGAACGACGCCAACCATCGATGCAAGCTCGTCCTCGGAGAACTGCCCCTCCGCCGGAAATCCCAGCTTGCCGAAGGCGTCGCGGATATACCCGCCCGCGAGAACGTCCAGACGCTTCTGCACGCGCACCACATCATCCTCTTCCTCGGGCGTGAGCGCCTGTGTCTCCTTGTATACCCGTCCGATGATTTCCGGTGGCGGCACCAGCTCACTGGCCGCGCGGTCCCGATCGGCCTCGCTCGGCGCCCAGTTGAACTGATACAGGCAGTCAGCCACCGGGTCGTCTCCGGTCTGCGGCGCCAAGGCCGCAAGGCGCTGGCACCGAAATCCCAGAATCTCCAACGCCAGATCGCCGGATTCAGTCCACAGGCGAATATCGCCGGTGACGAACTTTGCCGTCTGTGTGCGTATGCGCGCGGTGCAGTACCGAGGCGGCGCGTTTCGGGTGTGAGAACGGGCGTGCCGGATCCGGACCGGGAGATACACTCCTCGGGACGCGTCTCCGGTGATGCTGGTCGAGTCAATGGTCCCAACGAGCACCTGAAAGCACGCATCCAACAGCGTGGGGTGTATGTCATAAAACCGCTGTCCCGGTTCTTCCGGATCCGCCGTGATCCGTAGCTGGGCGAATGCTTCTCCGTTTCCCTTCCACAGCCGCTCGATCCCCTGAAAGCGATCGCCGTATTGCAGCCCCATCTTTCGGAGGTGGTCGTAGCACTCGCCGGCGGATAGCTCGTCAAGGCAGCGGGCCTTCACGGCATCGCAGTCGGACACGCGTTCAAGTCGCTCATCCGCAAACGGAAGGAGCCGCCCGGTTGCGTGGAGCGTCCACGGGTGTTCCGGAGATCCCGTGTTCGTGAGGATATCGAAACGCGAGCCGCTTGGACGATAGACCAGTTGAATCGTCGGAGTCGCCCCATCGGTCAGAAACAGCGTCTTCGCAAACTCGACGTTCTCGAGAGCGAACGGAGAACGCGACAGGATCCTTCGCCCGGCGGAAAACCCCATTTCCACAAACGCCGCTGCAGGCATGAGGATGGTGTCCTGCACCTGATGATCCGCGAGATACGGCGTGCGCGTGAGGTCCACATAGTTTTCCCACACCGGTACGGCCAGCTCCAACTGGCGTCCCAAGAGAGGATGGGCGGTGCCGTTCGTGCGCTCCCGCAGAGATGACTCGGATTCGCGCCAGTGCGTTCCCCGTTGCCAGGGATACGTCGGCAACCGCACGTGTCGTCCGCCCGCAGGATAGAGCTTCCGCCAGTCGACGGGGTATCCCTTGGCGTAGAGGGCGCCGAGGACCCCCATGAGCGTCGGAACTTCCTCTTCGTTCCGGCGCAATGAGGAAATGACCGAACCGTCGCGCTTCCGGTGCGCAAGGCAGGCAGACACAAAGCTCGAAAGCACGGGATGCGGAGCGATCTCGAGGAACGTATCGCATCCCGTGTCCAGCAGCGCATCGATGGAGTCCGCAAAACGAACCGGGTTTCGTATGTTGCGCCACCAGTACCCGGCGTCCAGTTCTCGCCCCTGGACAGTTTGACCCGTCACCGTCGAGATCAGGGGGATTTCGGTCGGACCGGGGCTCACGCTTCCCAAAGTCTCCAGCAGTTCCTGCTCGATGGGATCCATCAAGCGGCTGTGGTAGGGGACGTTCCCCCGCAGCACGCGATGGAAGATCTCTTGCTTGCCGCAGAGTTGGACGAAGCGCTCGAGCGCTCCTGCAGTCACCGACAGCGCCACGTCGGACGGACCGTTGATGGACGCGATCGAGACATCCTCCCCGAACTCGGCAGCCAGGGATTCGGCATCCTCAACCGGCAGGTGAACCGCAACCAGGTTGCCCTGTCCCGCCGTCGAATGCTGCAGCCGGCTGCGATGGAAGATGACTTGGACGGCTTGTTGCAACGACATGGCGCCTGCCACGTGGGCCGCCGCTACCTCGCCCGCGCTGTGACCGACCACGGCCCGGGGCGTTATGCCCCACGATCGCAACAGGGCAACCAACGCCACCTGCAGAGCGAAGTTCGCCGGTTGGGCGACGTCCGCATCTTCCATGCGCGACCGTTGCTCGTCTGCCTGCATCTCGTCGAGCAGCGACCAGCTCGCATACGGTCGCAGCAGCTCATCGCATTCTTCGATGACCGCGCGAAACACTGGTTCGGCACTCAGCAGCTCCCGCCCCATTGCCCACCATTGCGGCCCCATGCCGGAGAACACGAATGCCAGTTGGGGCTGCCGGTTCGCGGTGGTGTGATCCGACCAGATGGCAGGAGACGATTGGCCGGCGATGAACGCATTGAGCAACTCAATGAACTCGTCAGAGGTATGCGCGAAGAGGGCCAATCGGTGCTCGTAGTGAGAGCGGCGAACGCCGGCCGTGTAGCAGAGATCCCGCAGCGCGATCGGTGATGCGTCCTCCTGATCCGCGAGCAACTCGACGTATGATTCGGCGAGCGCGTGCAGCTCCTCCTCGGTTCGAGCCGAGATGGGGAGCATCCACGGCCGTCTGGTCGGTGTCTCGCTCTCGAAATCCGCCGACACCGGACGCTGCGCCGGGGGTTCGGCTGCGATCACGTGCGCGTTCGTGCCGCCAAAGCCGAACGAGTTCACGCTGGCAATCGCGCGTCGACCCGACGCGACCGGCCACCGCAGCGTTTTCGTCGGGACGCGGAGTTTCAGTTTCTCGAAGTCGATCTCCGGGTTGCCGCGCGCAAAGTGCAGACTCGCCGGAATCGTCCGTTTCTCCAAGGACAGGGCGATTTTGATCAACCCGGCAATGCCGGACGCGGCCTCGAGATGCCCCAGGTTCGTCTTGACAGACCCGATGAAGCACGAGCCGTCAGGAGGGCGATCCTGTGAGAGCACGCGGCCGATCGCGTTGGCTTCGATAGGATCGCCGACCGGCGTCCCGGTGCCGTGGGCTTCGACGTACTGTATCTCTGCGGGGGTGATGTCGGCTGCCCGGCACGTTTGGTGGAGCAGGGCTTCTTGCGAGGACCTGTTGGGCATGGTCAGGCCTTTGGAATGGCCGTCCTGATTGATCCCACTGGCTAGTATGAGGGAGTAAATCCGATCGCCGTCTGCGAGCGCCTTGGACAGCGGCTTCAAGATGATGGCTCCAGCCCCCTCGGAGCGAACGTAACCGTTCGCTCCCTCATCGAAGGCTTTGCAGCGACCATCGGGCGACAGCATCGAGGCTTTACTGAAGCCGATGAACGGTTCGGCGCACAGCAGCAGGTTGACGCCACCGGTTACCGCCAGACTGCACTCGTTGTGTCGAATGGCTTGACAAGCCTGATGCACGGCCACCAGAGACGAAGAGCAGGCGGTATCGATGGCCATGCTTGGCCCGCGAAGATCGAGCACGTATGAGATTCGATTTGCGGCGATTGAAAGGGCTCCGCCCGTGGCGGTGTGCGCATCGATCAGTCTGCGATTGTGTGCGCTGAATTTGATGTCGGAAAAATCATGGGTCGAAATGCCGATGAAGACGCCGGTGTCCGAACCGACCAAAGATTCCGGTACCTGCCCGGCATCCTCCAGCGCTTCCCAGGTGACTTCCAACAGGAGGCGTTGCTGGGGATCCATACTCGCGGCCTCGCGAGGAGAGATGCCGAAGAACTCTGGCGCGAATTGGTCGACGTGGCCGACGAATCCGCCCCAACGGGAGATGAACGTCCCTGGCGTGGTGCGGTCGGTGCTGTGGTACGTCAGCAAATCCAAACGATCCGCTGGGATCTCGGTGACGGCATCCCTGCCGTGCATGAGGAGATCCCAATACGACTGGGCGTCGTTGGCTCCTCCAGGAAAACGGCAGCCGATGCCGATGATGGCGATCGGCTCGGCGCGCTGCGGGGTCTTCGCGCCAGGACTACCGGACAACGGATCGGCGGTGGTCAGTGTCATCCCCACTCCCATGAGTGATCGAGGCGTTTCCGCTCCCGGCCGGTGCTACGTCGTTACGGTGGGCCGCACCCGTCGGTGGATTTCCGGCAGCAGCCCAATTCGGCTGTCGAAGTCGAGCGCGCGCACGCCGAGATAGTAGAGGAACACCGTCGTGAGCCAGTTCGTGAACTCCTGCTTCGAGTCCAGGTGATATTCCATCTTGGTCATGATCCATACCATATGCGCATAGCTGTCGAAGCAGGTCGCGCAATCCCGCTCGTTACCGACGCAACATCGTCGGGTCGTGACGAGGTCGGGATTGTATGCGCGGAAATGCTTGTCGTAAAAGTTGCCGTTCTTGATCCGTTCTCGATTCAATTCATGGTCGGGCGTAATGCTCGCGCAGACGGCGTGACCCCATCGCTCGTCGTACAGCTCTCCCGTCGTGGTGACTTCATTCACGTAAGAGGTCATCAAGATTTTATCGGGATAGCGGTCGATCATGCGATCGATTGTGTCGCGCGCGCTCGCGAACCCCGGTCGGTGATCCAAGGCGCCGCCGACGCCTTCGATGTCCCCATAGAAATTGAACAGTATGTAATTCCCGTTCTCGGCGCACTGGTCCACTACACTCTGTATCTCATGGGTATTGCCGGGTGAGATCGTGTAATACCAGATAGCACGGGGATCGTCCTTATAGTTCTCCAGCGCCTTGGCAAAGATGTACTTCTTCCCGCCGCCCCGTAAATCTTTGTCGGTCTCATGGTCTCCCCAGACGGAGATGCCAATCGACATCCTCTCCATTCCGTCGTACGGGATCTTGATATAGCCGTTGGTGACGACGACGGTCCAAAAGTTGTCGTGAAACTTCTTGAGCCGTTTCAGTCGCAAACTTGGTTCGCCGCCGACGACGGTCACCGAGTTGGTACCGCGCGCTTTTTCCTGTTCGACGAACGCGTCGAAGTCCGTCTCCTGGCGCGGCGATTTGTGGCGATCCATGTTCTCGGCGAAGAACCAGCAGCCCGTGCACCGGAGGTTGCATGCATGGGTGATGTCGACCAGAATGGCCTTCAGCTCGCCCGCCGCAGTGATGTCTTTGTAGAGTCGAAACAGGAAGGGGTCTTTCAGGTACTCGTTGAGCTTCGCCATGTCCGCTGCCGGCCGCTTTCCGAGGGGTGCCGACTGGCCAATCCCGACCGGTTTGGAAACGGGTGGAGCCGGACCGTGCTCCTTGGAAAACGCCGAGTCGGCAACAGAACGAACGTCGGTCTCGCTCATCCTTCTGCTCCTTGGGTGTCACATGAGGATGTGGCTGCGGTTTCCGACACTGGGATGCCCTACGTTGGCAGCCTGAGCCGCCCACCGCAAGACGTTGGCCTCGTGGGGTGGCGCTGCGTGCGAGTAGGCGGATCGCGACACGGATCGTCCTTTCGCGACATCCGTGCATTGGGCTCCGCAGGAAGCGGGACCGGGAACACGGTTGTTGGGAGCCACTCAGCGTGCTTCGGGGCGAGCTACGTCAAAATGGCCGGGGTCCACGACGCTCTACCGAAGCGCGACGCCCAGATGAATTCCGACAACAAAATCGAGGAAGTCGTTCAGGTCCTCGTCGAGCGGAAACCGCAAGTGGATGCCGGGACGTACCTGGCCAAGTCGCAAGTTGGCTGCAGCGCCGAGTTCATTGAAGGTGCGCTCGCTCACATCGCCGTCTTCGGTCACGATCAACGACCCTGAGAACCCAGCGAGTACGCGGAACCGTTCCCCTTCGTAGCCGGCTTGTGCGGCATAGTCCACCAACAGTTCGGTGTCCCCGCCGCCGGTAGGTATCCAGACCGACGGTCCCCCGCGCAGCCGTACCAGGGCGCCGGTTGGGCCCCGCCAGGCGTAGTTTGCGAAAAAGGTAAGCGGGACGACGTCCACGGCGAACGCCTCCCAACGATCGATGTCCGTGAACACACCCACGCCCTGGGCAGACTCGTTATCACTAGGCGTGGATGGGAGGCGAACGCCGAGTTGGCCGGAGACTCCTTGGTCTGTCGGGCCCACGACGACACCGAGATACAAATTTCCAATTGCGGTCTCGGAGGCGTCGGCCCCCGAAAAACCACTGTGGGCGACTGGGATATCCGCCTCGAGGGCGAGCGCGCTGTCGAGGCGGTAGCGAATCGACAGAAACGTCACGGAAGTGAGAAACGTCGATTGGTCGTTGCCGTCGAAGTTGGGGTTCAGCCACTCCACTGCTACCAGCCTGTCGCCGGCCGTATCCAGCCAAAGCGATTGTGCTGCGCCCGATCCCGGGACGGCGTGGATGCCGCACAACACGGCTAAGGAAACGCGGATTGGAGCACGCATGTAGACCTCCAAGCGTGAGAAATACTCAAGTCGATGCAGCCGCGTGAGTCAGATCCGATATGTCACCTCCGTGGTCCCTGCCGGAAGGAGACCCCGACGAATAATCGTGATTTTTTGTGCTCTCATGGCAACCTCCACGGTGGCGTGCCTGCCAGCGCCACGCCCGAGCGAACGGTGGGATCTAGTCGATGCTGAGTTGTAACGCGACGAGAAACCTGATGAGCAGACCCGCAATTGCA
>JBFHWR010000151.1:0-9078 GCA_041599395.1 Gemmatimonadales bacterium
CGGGAGATCCGTCTGACCCTTGGGCCGTATCAGATTCTGACGGTTGAATTGGAGATAGGAGCGAGGAGTTAGGAGCTAGGAGATAGGAGCGAGGAGTTAGGAGTGAGGGGCTAGGGGTTGGGAGTCAGTGATTAGGATTTAGGAGCAAAACCCCTAGGAAGAACGATCATCCGCTCCATCGTCGCCCCTTCCAACATCGCATCGACGACCTCCATCCCCGAAACGACCTCGGCAAAAATCGTGTAATTGTGATCCAGCCGCACGTTGTCCACGAGGTTGATGAAGAGCTGCGCGTCTCCGGTGTCGCGGCCACGGGTGGAGAGCCCCACCGTTCCCCGTGCATGCGAGCGCAGGCCCAGTTCATCACGTGTGTAGGGCCCATCCCCCATGTATTCGTTGGCCCCGGGGCTCCCCCCTTGCACCACGAAGTTGGGAACCACGCGGTGAAACGTGAGCCCATCGAAGTAGCCTGCGCGGGCAAGCCGGGCAAAACGAGCGGCGTTTGTCGGTGCTTCTTCTGGAAACAGTCGCATTACGATCGTTCCCCCGCCGCGCATGTGCATCACCGCTCTCGATTCGGCCAATTGCGCAAGCTCGGCGAGAGACGGAGGCGGAGCGTGCGGGAGGCGCCGCGGTGCGGCACGGTAAGGCTGACCGGTCCATGCCGCCAGATACTCCGCCACCGTGTTGGCGATCACGGGATCGAAATCTTCGAGGTAGGTGAGCAACGGCCCGGTTGCGCCCGCACCCTCGAGGGCCGCGATTCGATCTAAGAGGGCAACGCGGGTATCGCGGGACGTCATGCGCCGCTCCGACGTCACCCGCGCGAGGGTTCGCAGCAATGCCGGAACGGCCCGTGGGGATGGGCTTCCGTCCAACGCACGAGCTGCCGCGATCAACAACTGGTAATCGGGTCGGGCGAGCGCCGCGATGTAAATCGAATCGACCTCATGCCCCCGCAATCCTGAAAGGTGGGTGATTGCTTCAGTCCGAACGTTGTCATCTTCGTCAAACGCGAGTCGCTCCAGCATATCCGTGACGGGGACCTGCCCGGCGGCCCGCGCAGCGTACACCCGAACCAGTCGGTTCCGATGGGCCGCAAATCGGGCTACATGTGACGCCGCGCGATGGGGTGCCACTCGCGCCAGCGCGACCAACGCATGGGAGGGGCCGTGCCACGACGTCTCCCACACACGGGCCGCCGGTTCCAGCAGATTGATCCAGGCGACGAGACTATCCACCACTCGAGCCGTCGTGCGGCAACCCGCCGCAAGCACGTCAATCGCAAGCAGCCTCACGTGCGGACTCGAATCGGCTGTCATAGGGAGCACCGGGTCACACGAATCTGATCCGGTGCTTTGCGCACCGAGGATTCGCAGCGTCTCGTATCGCACCTGCGGCGAGGGATCGCTCAGCGATCGGCCCAGCACCCGCTCTCGGTCTGGAGCGGAATCCGTGGCGAGGGCTCGTACGGCGAGGCGGCGGACTTCCACATCGAAATCGCCGAGAACCTGCGTCCTCACACCTCCGCGCAGGCGGCCGGCCGTGGCCAAGGTGCCGGTAGACAAGCGCCGCAAGCGCACTATGGCCGGACCGTCCGAGCCCGCCTCTGCTGCCCCGAGCGGCTCCCGGCCGTACCGCGCGAGCGTCTCCAGCCGTTCAACGGTTGCGTCAGCAAGTGGGTGTCCCCGGTGGATGCGTGTGAGGGCCTCCAGACCTTTCACTACACCTAATAGCGTCGGGACCGATGCATCAGCGGCGCTCGCGCCCGTTGCAACCCGGGTCGCGCGCAGGAGGGTTAACTCCACCTCACGGACGTGCGCCGTATCGGGGTAGCGCAGGCGGCCGAGGGTTTGCGCAATCGTCCCTCGCACCGCAGGGTTGGGCTCGGTTGCGAGCGCTGTGATCAACGCGGTCCGCACAGAAGAGGGATCACCGTGCGAGACTGCCTGACCGAGAGCGTTCGCAGCTTCCTGTCTGACGTCTGCACTTTCTGCGGAGAGGAAAGGCTCGATGGAACGCACGAGAGGCGCGTGTTCCAGACGGCCGAGCGCCCTTACTGCCCTCTGCACGATGGCCGGGTCGGGTGAGTTGAGGGCAACCATCAACGGATCGAGTGCGTCGAGACCGCGTGCGCGACTGTCCTCGGTCATGAGGATGGACGACAGGAGTGAATCGCGGTCCTGTGCCGAGCAAGGAACGCCGACGACGGCCAGGCTCAAAGAGAGCACGAACGCGCGTGGCAGGAGTCGAGTCATGTGAGCCTCATGATACCCACCAGTCAGCGAGGTCTCCAAACCGTACGACATCGAGACGCTCAGAGCTGTCTGAGATACCGTTCGGGATCGTTCAGGAACGATCGCGTGAGCGTGACATGCTCCAGGTCCTCGTAGGCGACTTTTTCGAGAGGTATGACATCACAACTCAGAATTGACGCTCCCGGAAGCGCCATCAAGATCGGGGAGTGTGTGGCAATCAGAAACTGGCAATCTTGTTCGACCATCTCCTTTAACAGCGAAAGGAGGGCGAGCTGCCGGAGAGGCGAGAGGGGGACCTCGGGTTCGTCGAGCAGATAGAGTCCGCGCGGAACGACGCGCGACTGAAACAGTTTGAGGAAGTTTTCCCCATGTGATCCCGCATCCAACCCTTCACCGTACCGCCTCTCCAATTCGCCAATAGAACTGCGATGCGGCAACTTTGCCAAGTTCTTGGCAAGTTCAGACCGGCCTTCGTACTCACGGTCTACCATGCGGAGCGCCTCTTCCGACTCTTCACGAATTGCCGCCAGTCTCTTTGCGTAGCCGAAGAAGTCCTCTGCGCGCAGAAAGAAGCCGCGATGGGTCCGTTTGCTCCAGGTTAGCCGAAATGTCTGTCCGAGTTTGCGTACCTCCCGGAGGGTAGGGTCTGTCGCGACGCCTTCGCTGCCGACCGTGACCGCCTTGACGGCGCACGCGATTGCTTCCAGCAAGGTGGATTTTCCGGATCCGTTTTCGCCGACGAAGAACGTCACGGGTGAAGTGAACGTGATACCGGAAAGCGTGCGGATGAGAGGCAATCGGAACGGGAAGGCCTCGGGTGCCGCATCGGAGGACTGCCTCACCGAGATAGCGCGGAGGTGAATCAACGGATCACAGTCCGGATACCATAATCGGCTAGTCTGCAACGCACAGTAGGACAACGATTTAAGGCGCGCACCTCACCCTACCTCTCGACACTGAAGGCACCCTTCGGTCTACCGGGCGCCTTGTGATCTGGGGTGACGCGGTCACCCCGCGCCGATTCTATCATAGCAGCCATGCCAGCCAAGTCCCAAGCGCGCTCCCGTTGTCGTTTCGCTGCCCCATGCTGACAGCTCGGCTGCGGACGTGGCTGCCGGCTGTTGCACTCGTTGCCCTGGCGATTCCCCCACGGTTCGTCAATCTCGAGCGGCTGAGCTTTTACGGTGACGAGGAGACCAGCGCGCTCCCGGCCCGCTCCCTCGCGGACGGCAACGGCCCCCGGATGCCGACAGGGATCGAGTACCGCCGGGCGCTGCCGTTGACCGCCATGAACGCGGTGTCCGCCCGGCTGCTGGGGGAAGAGCGCGAACTCTCCTACCGACTGCCAGCGGCAGTTCTGGGAACCGTAACGGTCCCGGCACTCTATCTCGTCGGACGGGCTTTCGTTGGGGGTCCGACGGCCCTTGTCGCGGCGGGATTCCTCGCGCTCTCCGAATGGCATCTCACCTTCTCCCGCCAGTCGCGCATGTACGCCCCGTTTCTCCTCTTTTTCATCCTCGCCGCCGGGGCGGCTTGGCGATGGGCGGAACAAGACGCTCGGCGGCGGGCACTGTGGATGGCGGTTGCTGGCCTCGCCGCCGTGCCGCTCTTTCACGCGCTGGGCCTCCTGGCGCCACTGTTTGTCGTTTTGCCGCTTGCCTTGGTAAAGGAACCCAAACGCCTGCCATGGAAGTCGATCGCATTCGCACTGGTGGCGGTGCTGGGTGGGTACCTGTACACCGAATACTATGTCATGGCGGCGTACACACTCCCGACCAACCCCGCAAATCCTCTGGCGCCGCTGGGAGGCGCCGCGCCGGCGCGCCCGCCTGCGATCGCGGAGGAAGCGGGCTGGTTCTCGCTGTGGAACATCGCACGCACGCTCGCCGGGGCCGTTCTCGGAACCTGGCTCGACGTGTGTTCGCGCCCCGACGATCCGCATCGCGGCGCTAGGGTGAGGCATCTCGGACGGTTTGTGGCGTGTGGAGCGATTGGCATTCTGCTGTGCTTGGGTCATCTGTATGGAGCGTCGCTCGCCACACTCGTGTGGCTGATGATCCTCCCGGGCCCTCGCGCGACGCTATTGCGCCGTATCAGGATTCCCGCTGGTCTGCTGGCTGGTGTCGCTCTGCTGCAAATCATTCTCGCGGTCGGGACGCGGGGCTCGGTGGAGGGCATCAAGTCGCTGGTGAGGTTCCCGTTTCCGTATCCCGTGTTTCTTGCCGATATGTTTCCAGGTGTCACGCTCTTGTTTGCAGCCACCGTCGTCTGGCTGGCCTTGCGCGCGCGCCAACCTGAGCACGATGGCGTACGCGTTTGCGTTTTGGCCACGATTCTGCCCCTGGCGGCGCTGGGGCTCGTGTCCGCATGGGGCGGGACCCGTTACATGTTGCCCGTGTATCCGTTTCTCTTGCTGGTGGCGGCATTCGGTCTGATCGGGATCTGTCGGATGGTCTGCCGCCGCCTGCAGATCAAACCGCCCTGGGTACCGGCGGGTCTTGCTGCGGTGTTGGTCGGCTCCGGTCTATTGGGCGGACACGGCATCCCACAGGCGCTGCACACCGTGACGCTGGAACACGGGGAACCCGTCACCACGCTCGTTCACATGTTTCCGTTCCGGCCCGACCACAAGGAGCCCGGCGAGTTCGTACGACGGGTGCGACATCCTACCGACGTGGTCATCGCCGAGGATCCGATTGAACAGTTCTGGTATGCCGGGAAACCGATAGACTACTGGCTGAGAAGCTTCCAAGATAGCCGGATGTTTGTCTACCAGGCGGAGGATGGACGTCTACGCGACATTTATGTCAACAGTGAGTTGCTCATCGATCCGGCGCGCATTGATTCATTGGCCCAACGACGCACCGGTCGAGTGTGGATCATCACGTCCGGCGAAACGGTTTCGGACCGAGGGTACTACCTCGACAGTCTGCAACACGCGTGGTTGGACTCGCTCGAAAGAACCCGACAGCCCGCCTATGTTGGGCGCGACGGCGCGACGAAGGTTTATTGTCTCAATTGTCCAAACGGTACGCCGGATTGAGGCGGTGGAGCACCTCGTGGACCAGTGATTTGGGCACGATGGTCCAACGCAGCGCCAAGGTAGCGTAGATCCCCCCGAATAACGCGCTGCCAAACAACAGGCGCAAGAACGGCGACGGCAAGAAGAACGCAACCGACGCGGCCGCCGCACTAGCCAACGCGGCGAGCGCAACCGGGGCGGCCGCATTGAGCGGTATCAGCTCGTGCCATGTCGCGCCGAGGCGCTTGGCAACGCGGGCCAATCCCATCCCGCGCATCACGGCGATCCCCACGACATATCCCCCGACACCTCCCACTAAGGTGGACTGCCTCGCGAGCAATAGGACCGCCACGATCGCTGCCGTCATGCCCAAGACATTGGCCTTGAGCAGATAGGGAGTATCGCCGGTAGCGCGGAGAATGCCATGGTCCACGACCAAGTAGAGCAAGACGCTGAACAGAAAGACTCGAAAGACGGGGACAGCCGCGAGGTAATTGGCCCCGAACAACAAGCCAATGATGTCGGCCGCAAAGAGCTGCGCGAAGACCCAGCACGGAATGAGCACGCCGGCTAGGCGTTCGACGGCGGCCGTCCAAATTCGACGCATTTCCCCCACGTCGCCGGCCTTGTGCGCGGTCGTGGCCCCGACGAGCATCACTTCCACCACAGACTGTACCAAGAGCCCGAGGATCGGGATCTGCAGCAGGCCCACCGAGTAAATGGCGAATTCTGCCGCCGGAACGTTGGCTGCGACGTAGTACTGGTGAAATCGAGTCAGTCCGATTTCGAAGAACACCGCGGTGGCAAATGGCAGCGAGTATCGGAGCTGCGATCGAAGGTCGGCTTCTGAGTGAGCCCCGGTAGCCGGCGTGCGTCGCAGTCCAATGTAGACCAGCAACCAGAGACCGCGGATCGCCATGGTGGCGATCGCTGCCCAGAGGACGGCGTAAATGCTACGCCCGATCAGGCCGGCTGCGATGATTGCCGCCGCTCGGATGACGTCGCTTCCGACCACCGTGTACGCAGCCAGGACCGGGCGACGGTCTGCGATGGGCAGTATGGTCACGAGTTCGGTCGGCGTGGCGAGGCATACAAAGACACCAAGCAGCACGAAGTAGGGGAGCGCGGATTGCATCCCGAGTGTATCCGCCAATGACGGGCCGCCCAACGCGAGGATAACGGCGCCAAACAGACTGGCCAGGCAGAGCAGGGCCAATGTTTGCACAACGTATCGGTGCCCATCGCCCGAATCGCGCGGGACAAAATAGAACACGGATGCGTAGAGTCCCATGCTCAGAATGGGAATGGCGGTGCCGGCGACCAGGAACAGCTGTTTGTAGACGCCGAACGTGGATTGGTCGAACACACGGACGAGTACAATCGGGATGCCGAACGTGATGGCGTATCCGACGATCCTGCCGGTTGTCAGAATGATCGACTGAACGGCAAGGGACTCTTCTTTCCGTGCGAGGGATTTCGGAAGCTGCAGCCTCACAATTGCGCCTGCTGGTCATCCTGCGCCAACCGATAACTCGTCCGGCGTGACGCATGGAGATGCACGATGATCTCACCGACGAGACCCAGCGCGATTGCCTGGAAGCCGAGCACCAAGAGTAGCACCCCGAGCAGCAGCATTGGACGGTCGGAAATTCCCTGTCCTGCGACTCGCTGCGCAAACAACCACGTCGTCACCCCCACACCCCCCGCGACGAGCACACTGCCAATCAGTCCAAAGAAACGGAGGGGTTTCTCCGTGAAATGGAGCAAGAAGATGAGCGCCAGGATATCCAGGAATCGGCGCAAGTACACACCCGGGCCATAGAGCCGTGGCCCCGCATCTGCCGCGTCCTGCGGCGTCAGGACTTCCTTGACGCCGTACCCTTCCCGCAATGCGAGTATGGGAATGAAGCGAAAGAAATCACCGTAGAGGGGAAGCCGCTGGAACACCTCGCGACGCATGGCGGTCACGCCACAGGCCACGTCCCGAATTTGCCCCTGGGTGAGCCGGCCAACCAAGCGATTGAACATGTATCCCTGAGTCTTGTTGATCCAGGAATCCCGCCTCGGCCAACGGCACACGGCCGCTACCGCTGCGCCGCCTCTGATACGCTGCACCAGATCCGGCAGCACGGCCTTGTCCAGTCGGCGGTATGCCGGGAGCGCGACGATCACCGGGGCTCGACAGCGATTTGCGGCAATCCGAAGCAGCGCGGACTGGCCCATGCGCTGCGCCGCCTGATGGATGTGCAACGTTCTCCCAAACGCGGGCAGGTCTCGGAGCGCGTCGGCAATCCCACGATACCACGGTTCGACGACAAACAGAAACTCACACCGGTGTCCCGCACTCTCCAGCGCCTCCGAGTATTTTTCGAAGAGGGCCTTGAGATCTCCTGGCCGTTCAGTGACCGGCACAATGACGGAAACATCGAACTCAACGGGGCCCGCGTTCGCATCTGGCTCTTGCGATTCGGTAGAGAGCAGCCGCAGTTCGCTCATCCTGCCTCCAGCAAGGCCCATTCGTTGTCTTCCGTTCGGTAATGCTCTCGCGCGATCATGTCGGTCAGCAACCCCAGCAGCACGAGGTGGCAGCCAAGGCCCATCCACAGCAATGCGGCGCCGACGAACACCACGGCGTCCGTGCCAGTGGCTGACGGCATCAGGAAGGCGGTCGCCGCAAATACGATGCCCAACCCGAAGGCGGCCCATGCGGCCAAGCCCATCATCATGAGGGGCTGTTCGCGGAAGGACCTGATCATCTTGATGGTCAGAAAATCGGCGAGCACCTTGGGTATGCGAGAGAGTCCATACTTGCTTTTCCCCCGTCGGCGAGGATGATGCTGAACGGGGATTTCTGCGATTCGTGCGCCGTACGAGGCAGCCAGGGCGGGCACGAACCGATGCAGGTCGGAGTACAGTCGGAGTCGCTCTACCAAATCGCCGCGATAGGCTTTCAATGAACATCCCACGTCGCGGATCTTCACACCGGTGATCCAGCGAAGCAGGTAATTGGCCATTCCCGATGGGATGCGACGGGTGAGCAGTTTGTCCCGGCGCCGCTGGCGGTACCCCAGCACCAGATCAAAGCCTGTGTGCAGCTTGTCCACGAGTCGTGGAATGTCGGCTGGATCGTTCTGCAGATCACCATCGAGCGTGACGATGACTCGCCCGCGCGCGTGATCGAATCCGGCCTGGGTCGCCGAGGCCTGTCCGTAGTTCCGCGCGAGCTGGAGTACTCGAACCCTGGGATCCCGACGGCCCAGTTCTGTCGCGATTGCGGCAGTGCTATCGGTGCTCCCATCGTCGACGAGAATCAGTTCCCATGTGTGAGCGGGTCCAAGGCACTCCCGAATCTTCTCGACGAGCGGTGCGACGGTTGCTTCTTCGTCAAATAGCGGGACCACAACAGACAGCTTGGGACACGAGCGCCGTCGATCCCTCCCACTTCTCGGTGGGGTCGTCGAACGTGTACCGCGAGGACGAGCCCCGTCCGTCACTTCCGCGCGCGGCCGCCCTCGGCAGTGCGCCGCAGTCGGACGGGACGTATTTCATCGTTCCCCGGATCGTTGGCGGCGAGGAGGAGGAGGGAGGGACTGCGTGACGCGCGGCCTCCTCGAGCTGCGCGACGCCGTGCGCTCCGGAGAGTTCAGCGCCGCGCAAGCCGTGGCCGACGCCGTGCGGCAGCTCCGGCAGCTCGAGCCGGTCCTCAGGGCGACGTCGCAGATCCTCGAGGACGAAGGGCTCGAGAGGGCGGTCGCCATCGACTCGCGACTGCGCAGGGGCGAAGCGGTGGGCCCGCTC
>JBFHWR010000152.1:0-9077 GCA_041599395.1 Gemmatimonadales bacterium
GGCAGGACCCAGGCGGCGCAGCTCCGAGGGCGTGACGCCAGCCACCCGGCGCACGCTGCTGGCCAAGTGGCTCGCCGTCGAGTATCCCATGATCTGCGCCACCGTGCGCACGTCATAGCCGGGATTGGCGAGCAGGTCTGCAGCCCACGCCGCATGTACCAGATCGATGACGCGCTTGAGGTTGGGCGCTCCACCCGCCGAGAACTCGCGCGACAGATGTTCCCGCGTTTTGTGGAGCGCGCTCGCAATATCGCTCGTGCGCGTCGGTTCCCCGACCCGCGCGATCACTTCGTCCCACGCCTTGAGCTGCAGCGGCTCGGTGAGTCGCAGCAACCGAGGGGCATCCGACAACGCGCGACGTCGCCCGCGCGTCGCGGACCGTGCCATGATCATCTCGCCCGCGACCGAATCGTCCACGCCTTCCACGAGCACCCCGCGCAACCCGCGATCCCGACACTCGGCAATCAGCGGAGCGTCCTCCGGACGAAAGCGGCTACAGGCGAACATGGGAATAGCGGGAAACCGTTGCGCCAGGGCGAAGAGCGCGCCCACCTCGACCGCGCGAACATCGACCACGACCGCATCGACGAGACTCTGTCGCAAGACGTCGGCCAACCGGCCAAACGTACGAACCCCCATCACCTTGACGCCACGGGAGGGTACGCCGCGGCGTATAGCGACGCGCAGGTCGGCGTTGCGGTGCACGACGGGGATGACGGACATGCTAGTGACCCGGCGCTTCCTGACGCGATGCCTCGTCACATGGGTCGGGTGCCAGCTCGACGGCCTTTTCGAGCATCTCCCGAGCGTTTGCGTAGGAGATGGCGTCGAGCGATTCCTCACGCGAATACCAACGGCACTCCGTGATCCCCTCTTCCACCTGTGGCCGGGGATCGCCCGCGGGAGATTCGAACAGGAAAAAATGACAATACTTGTGGATGCGCTTCCCCTTGAACTGGAAATACCAGTCAACCACGCCAAGGGCCCCGCGAGGTATCAGTCGGTCCAGTCCTGTCTCCTCTTGGGTCTCCCGACGAGCGGTCTCCTCGTACCGTTCCCCGGACGCCACGTGGCCCTTGGGAAACCCCCAATTCTGATACGCGTCTTTGATGAGCAAGAACTGCTGGCCGTGCGGCGTGCAGCGATAGACCACGCCTCCTGCGCTCGTCTCGCGCATGGCACGCCGTTGCCGGCCCGGCATCTCAGAAGACCGAGAACTTGAAGTACTTCCTTGGGTTCTCCTGAATGTCAGCGAGCAGGTCACGGAACTGTTGCACGGCGATTGAGGCCTGGACGTACAGTGTCGAGTCGCCGACAAGAAGTCCCAGCGTGCCCGACATGCGCTCGAGCCGGCTCATGACCGAGTCCGCGCCCTGAATCACCTTGACAAAACTCGCCTGGTTGTTGTTGACAGCCTGAATCAACTCCCCAAACCCGCTCAAGGCGACCCGCATTTGGATCGATGACGCCTGCAGGTTCGTCAGGATGGAGTCCAGCTCGCCGTCCGCCGTCGCCGAGTCCAGCCGGGTCAACGCCGCCTCGAGACTGAGCGCCGCTTGATTCACCAGATCCGAACTCGCCTTCAAGTTGCCGCTCATCTCGTCGAACACCACGGTTTGCCGCTCGGCAAACTTCGAGATCGTGTCCGCCACGTTGCCGAAGTCGCGAATCGATCCCTGGACCTCGAGCACCGTCTGCGAGTCAAACGCCGTCGAGATCCGCGAGGACACCGTCGCGATATCGGTTGCGATGCGCCCGGCCTGCGCCGTCAGCTGACCGATGTCAGGCAGCGTCGCGCCGGGCCACGCGGGGCCACCTTCTTCGGTTGCCGCCGCGAGATCGCGGATGACATTGGGATCATCCGGCGGGTCATCCAGGGAAATGATCTCGGCCTGCCACTCGCCAAACAGCGATGCCGAGGCGGCGATGACGGCGGGGCGTGTGGGGACGATCACACCGGGATAGATCTGTAGTTCCGCTTCCACCCAATCGGTCGTCCCGATTCCAATGGAGCGCACCCGGCCAACCCGCACACCGCGGAGCACAACCGGGTTGCCGACGCCCAACCCTCCTACCGTCCTGAACCGCGCCGTTTGAAGCTCGCCTCCAGCGCCCAACCGGGTCTGAGAGAGCCAGACGGCGCCCACGACGACGACGGCGAGCGCAAACAAGATGGTCGCGCCGACCACCAACTCGTCCCGTCGCTTCATCGCCGCCGCACCTCTGCGAGCACTTCGCCCTCCGCATCCCCCGCGGCCTCGGGCCGGCCCTCGATGAACTGTCGGACGATGGGATCATGGGTTCGCTGGATCTCGTCCACCGTCCCCTCCTGCCGAATCGCGCCGTGGTACAACATCGCTATACGATCGCCAATTACATACGCGCTTTTCATGTTGTGGGTCACCACAACCCCGGTCACGCCCAGCTTGTCTCGCGCTCGCACAATCAACTGGTTGATCACGGCAGAGGTAACCGGATCCAGCCCAGCAGTCGGCTCGTCGTACAGGATGTATCGCGGCTTGAGCGCGATCGCCCGTGCGATTCCCACACGTTTGCGCATCCCTCCCGACAGCTCCACCGGGTACCGCTCCTCCGTACCCGTGAGGTCGACCAACTCCAACGACTCGGCGACCCGCTGCTCGATTGCACGCCCGTTCAGACCCTGGCGCTTGAGACCCAACGAAATGTTCTCACGAACCGTCATCGAGTCGAACAACGCGGCGAACTGAAAGACGTAGCCGATGTGGCCGCGCAGCTCCGCCAGCTCTCGCCGTCTCAGCTCGTGCACGACGTACCCGTCGACCTCGACCTCCCCGGCATCCGGTTCGAGCAGACCCACAATGTGCTTGAGCGCGACGCTTTTGCCCGAGCCCGAATACCCGAGTACGACCATGGTCTTTCCCGGCGGAACTTCGAGCGAGAAGCCCTGCAATACGTGCTTCGGGCCGAAGCTCTTGTACACGTCCCGGAACTCGATCACGGCGTCAACACCCCAATACTCGTCACAGCAACACGATGGCCCAGAAGGCGTCCAAGACCAGAATCGCCGCCGCGCCAAGCACGACCGCATCGCGGGTCGCCCGACCCACTCCCTCCGCACCTCCCGCACTGCCGAGTCCCTTCATGGCCCCGGTCAGTGCGATGGCCAGGCCAAACGACATGCTCTTCACGAGCCCAAACCACACGTCCTTGAACTCGTAGAACAGCCGGAGGCCCTTCACGAATTCCGTGGTCGACAGATCGATCAAGGTGATGGCCGTGAGCCACCCGGACGTGAGGCCTACGGCCATCGCCAACCCCACCACGACCGGAAACATGAGCGTGGCCGCGAGCACCCGCGGCACCACCAGATACGAGAACGGGTTGAATGCGAGCGTCTCCAGCGCATCGACCTGCTCGGTGACCCTCATGGTGCCCAACTCCGCGGCGATGTTTGCACCCACTCGCCCGGCGAGCGCAAGACCGGTCAGCACCGGCGCGAGTTCCATGATCACCGTCTTGCCCACCAACGTGCCGACGAAGTACAGCGGGACCGCGTTTGAAAAGCTGTAGGACGACAACAGGGCCAGCACGATGCCGGTGAACAGGGCAATGAAGAGCGCGATCGGGAGAGACTGCACGCCGATCGTCCGCATTTGCTGGACCGTGAGGCCGGCCCACGTCCGGATGTCGCGGAGACCTCGGGCGACATCCGACATGAAATGGCCGATTTGCCCGAGTGTGGTGAGCCAACCAACGACCCAAGAGTTCACAAGTTGGTACACGGGGCGAAGTTAACCGGTGCCAGAAAAAGAGGCCAGGGCGAGTCGCCCTGGCCTCTCGTGGGATGCTGCTACCGCCTTGCGCGGGGCCGCGGAGTGATTACGCGGCGAAGCTCGCCAAGGCCCGCCCGACTTCTCCTTCGCGCAGTCGTTTGAGGGCGCGGTCGCGGAGCTGACGTACCCGCTCCCGCGTCACGCCGAGCATGCCACCGATCTCTTCGAGCGTATGCTCCCGGCCGCCATCCAGCCCGAAATAGAGGCTGAGCACCTTGGCGTCGCGGGGGGGCAGCGTCTTGAGCGCGTCACCGACCTCGTCGGTGAGAAACCGCTCCATGGTACGCTCTTCGGTATCCGGCAGATCCTCGGCAATGAACCGCTCGATGAGCGCGCGGTCGCCGTCGGGATCGAGCGGCGCGTCGAGGCGTACCTCTCCGGTGTTCAAGGCAGCGAGCGACTGCACCACCTCGAGGGATAGCTCGGTGGCCTGTGAGATCTCCTCGGGTGTGGGCTCGCGCTTGAACTCCTGCCGCAACGCTTCGGCGGTCTTGACGATCTTGGAGAGATCGGCAGTCCGATTGAGCGGTACCCGGACCGTCCGCCCCTGGCGGGCGAGCGATGCGAGGATAGCTTGCCGGATCCACCAGACCGCGTACGAGATGAACTTGACGCCCTGGTCGGGATCGAACTTCCGGGCGGCGGTGAGCAGGCCGACGTTCCCCTCGCCGATCAGGTCGGTGAGCGGCAGGCCGCGATTCTGGTATTTCTTGGCCACGGAGATCACGAAGCGGAGGTTCCGCTTGGCGAGTTCCTGCATTGCCTCTTGACTACCGGCCCGGACCTTGCGCGCTAGTGCCTTTTCCTCATCAGGCGTGAGCAACGGAGTCTTGCTCACTTCAAAGAGGTACTGGTCGAGCAGATCGCGGTCGTCCTCGCTGACGGCAATCGCGGGCGCGGCCCGGCGACGCCGCTTTTTCGGGGCGGCAGTCTTCGATTTGGTTGTAGTATTCATAGCCCTCTTATATAGCTCCACGGCAGCCAAAAAGCCAGCCGGAGGCAGGCCGCCGTTTTGAAAGTGATTTTCGACCGTTTCCCGTGGGTATCGCGTCTGTACGATACACTTGCCGGCCCGGAAGGTTTCGCGCCCGCCGGGGATTCAGTTGACACCCAAAAAACGCTCGGCTAGCTTGCCATGTTCCCGGCGAGTGGCCCTGAGAGGCCGGGGTGAATGGAGGGGTTTTAGGTGATGGGTCGTAGGTGGTAGGGAAGTGCTACCACCTGTTACCTGCCACCTGACACCCGTCGAGGCGACCCAAGCTGCCGGCTCACTTTGAGGAACGTGGTCAGCGAGGGGTGTCTCAGGGTAGCCTCAACGGGGGCGTAGCTCAGTTGGGAGAGCGCGTGAATGGCATTCACGAGGTCAGGGGTTCGATCCCCCTCGCCTCCATTGGACGGACCCGGGCTCGCCCTCGTGAGGCAGGGGTTAGGTGTTAAGGTGTTAGGTGTTGGGTGATAGGCGCCAGGGGGATGGCCGCTATCGCCGACCACGCATCGCCGAGGCGGCCGAGGCCGCCTGAGGCATTGACACCTGGTTCCGCGCGGGAATGGCTCAGGCGGGAATAGCTCAGTTGGTAGAGCACAACCTTGCCAAGGTTGGGGTCGCGGGTTCGAGTCCCGTTTCCCGCTCTCGAGGCCGGGCTAAAGCCCGACGCCAATGATTGTAGGCGGCTGAGAGCCGCCGGTCAGACATCGACGCGGGGTCGAGCAGTCTCGAGGCCGGGCTAAAGCCCGATGCCAATGTTGTAGGCGGCTCAAGCCGCCTTGCTGGAAATCGTCGCGGGGTGGAGCAGTCTGGTAGCTCGCCGGGCTCATAACCCGGAGGTCGTGGGTTCAAATCCCACCCCCGCTACTGCGACAGACGGACGGGCGGACAGGCGGACAGATGGTCGGTCGGACGGTGCCTGACACCTTCGGACCGCCCGACCGCCCGACCGCCCTTCCGTCTTTTGCGGGCGGTTAGCTCAGTTGGTTAGAGCGCTACGTTGACATCGTAGAGGCCACAAGTTCGAGTCTTGTACCGCCCATTTTCAGGTGATAGGTGTTAGGTCTTAGGTGATGGGTGGCGGGTGTGGACCTACCACCTAGTACCTGCCACCTACGACCTGCCGGCGCGCCCATAGCTCAATTGGATAGAGCGTTTGGCTACGGACCAAAAGGCTGGGGGTTCGAGTCCTCCTGGGCGCATGGCAGTCGGGAGTCGTGAGGCGGGAGTCAGGAGCCGTTTCGTACCAGGCCGAGGCAGCTCCGGTAGCGTTCGTTACCAATGGAATCGTTCGTTACCAAGTGGGGTGGACGCGGCCGAGTGATTGGTAACGCGGACGGTTTGAGCGGGTGGGAGGTTGACCGTCCGACCGCCCGTCCGCCGTGTGTGGGTTGGGTAGGGAAGAGGAGGGTCCGCCCTCCCGCCTGACCGTCTTACCGCCTTTCGCGGGGCGTAGCGCAGCCCGGTAGCGCGCCTGCTTCGGGAGCAGGAGGTCGCGGGTTCAAGTCCCGCCGCCCCGACTAAAGAACCCCTAGATGCGGAAGGGCGCCCGTGGTGGACCCCGCCCCTCTGCCGATGTCAGCGACGACGTCCAGGCCCTGCCAACTAGAAAGACTGCGCCTGCGACAAACGCCAGGACGAACAGGATATTGAGGAGTTCCCCCCAGCCAACGCTGACCTGCATGAGACGCTTCCTTCCTGCGAGCCCCACCAACTGTTGGCGCGTGCAAACCGGCTTCGGTTCTCCATCTATTGGGACGTGACCGGACCCTAAAGCGCCTCGCTCGATGGCACGTGCCACGGATTGATGCAGCCGCTGTGAGGCTTCATCTCCAGGACGCTCGGTCCTGCCAGTTCACCAGCAACCGACCTCGCCTTTCGTTGTAACAGAAGGATGCGGTCGTGTTGCATCACCCACGAATACGCCGCACGTCTCGTCACGCAGGTCGGCATGGCTTGCGGTCGCCGAGTAGCCGGTCGCGTTGCCATTAGTGGATACGATTTGCACGTTGGGTGCGGAATGGAACAGTTCAGCCGTTTCCAAATCAGTGGACGTCCCATACGTTCCGTGCTCACCGAAGTACGAGTCCTGTGCGGAAACAAAGGTCCTGAGATCGCTCTTCACTGCAGCAAGGTAGGCTTTCTCTTTCGTGCTGGCGAACTTTGGAATGGCGATCGCGGCGACAATGCCGATGACGACAACGATGACCAGACCAGCCAGCACCGCGATGAGACCCAGAATTATCTTCACGGCTGCCTCCAGCACCTTGGTAGGAGCGATGTAGGAATCCTCTGCCGGCCTAATTGGGCGTGTCGTCAGCCAGACGTCAGGGAAGGCGTCTTCGAGCGGCGGCATGGCCGGGGGGGAGCTACGTGTTTCCTTTACGGTGCGACCGACATGTGAAGGGATTGTGAAGCCGTCATGAAGGTTTCTGAGCGGAGCGGTTGCGGTCTCTCGCGTTCGCAGAGAGCAGCCCTCGTGGCATTGTGATCCCCGTGGTCGCTTCGTCAAGCGTTGATGGAGTACCGGAGCGCGGCAGATTACACGCTGAAGCTCAGTGACAATCTCAGTGAACTTTTCGTGCGCAACTTGCATCTCCTCCACCCTCGAAAGCGCGCAGGATGCGCGTCTAACGGCCAAGAAGCGCGCATCTTGCACACATCACGTGCGCATCTTGCGCACCAGCGGCGGGCTTCGGGAGCAGGAGGTCGCGGGTTCAAGTCCCGCCGCCCCGATTGGTTGTGACCCTTTACGGTGTCTAGAGATGGGCAACCCGCGCAGTTCTGCCGCGGCGTTGCTCTACGCTCACTCGGCTGTTCTACAGAGCCTCGAGTCAGCCCTGAGATTCCGCCCTGCTGCCGACAGATCCCCGCCAGCTACCCGCTAGGTGCTACTCCTCGTCGTCATCGCCCCCTCCCAGTCCTCTGGTAGGTGAGCCTCACCCCACCGTCGTCGGCGTCGTCCAGATAGAACCACTTGCCGCCGCAGTGAGCGTAATACCCCGTGTCCTCACCGCGCTCGTCAGGATCGGGATGGTTTTGTTCATCGAACGTGATCGTCGTGCCCGTGTACCTGTACGTGCCGTTCCATTCACAACTGTCTTGCGGCGGCTTGCAGACGAGGAACTCGAAGTCGTTTGAAACAGATACCGAATGCGTTCCGTCGTTTCGAAAGCGCACGATCCACGAAAGGTCTGTTCCGACGAGCAGTTCCTGGTCACCGACGACGGCGCTCGTCAGCCTCCACGAACCGCTGAACGGATTTCCGCTGTGTCTGGATGCCTGGAGCTGGTCAATCTGGGACCCGGGAACGCTGAGTACCGGCTCCGACGCTCCTTCGCAGCCGGCCAGCACAAGTCCGGCAGCCGGCAACAACAATGCAATTCGCTTGAGCATGATCTACCCCCGGTATCGTTCGTAGTTTTGTTAGCACCCTGCCGTGTTCGTCTGGCACATCCTCAGGCAGGCGTGGTGGGGGGGGCGCGACTGGATGGCGAGTGACCGTCAGGCCACGGGTAGTGCTACGCGGCTGATTGTGATGTTGTGAATGTGGGGAGGTAGGTTGAATTGGAGTGTGAAGTTTCCATTAAGGCAGGATTACTCCACGGGAGAGTGCGCGCTGGCGAGCGGAGGATGAGGCAATCCCAGTCCACGCCCGATGCGGTTCTCAGACCGTACTCCACCACTCAGTGAAAATCTCAGTGAACGTTTCGCGCGCATCCTGCATCTCACTCACCCGCGAAAGCGCGCATCTTGCACACATGCCGCGCATGTTGCGCACCAACGGCAGGCTTCGGGAGCAGGAGGTCGCCGGTTGAAGGAAACAGCAGCGGCGGCCGCTGCTTCCTTCCGCTCTATTCGCGGCGCTCACGCCGCGTGATCTGTGCACCTGCTAGCGCAGCTGCTTGATCCGCTCACTCCCATCGGCGGCGTGCGCCGCCTCGAAGTCGCACCGCGTCCAAGTCCCGCCGCCCCGACTCAAGCTAAGCTCCATCCGCTTCGGACGTTTATAACACGTCCGCTCGGCGCTCACGCGATGCGTCGTGAACGACGCGGTATTGGCCGCCTTTCAAGGCGTGTCGCCGAAGGCGCCGAGCCGCCGCTTCAGCGGCGGGGTTAGTCGAGGCACCCTTGAGACACACTCGACCGGCGCTTCCTGGTGTAACGGAGGCGGGGAGCAACGGACTTTGTTGCTCCCCGCGGTCTCAGTCAAACGGACTCCGAGGCCCGGAATCGCACTCTGCTACGATCCGTCTTCGTCACAATGGCCGGGACCC
>JBFHWR010000153.1:0-9053 GCA_041599395.1 Gemmatimonadales bacterium
TGCCGTAACGGACGGGAATCGGAAATCGGTACCGCGCGAGGTCCTCCCGGCCCGCGAAGCCTACGAGGTCCCCGTTGCGATACATCTCCAGCTCCCACCCGTCCGGCAGCGACCCGTCAAACCACTCGTTTGCGAATTCACGCGCCCGGAGAAACGGTGCATTGGTGATGCTGACGCCGCGCAGCCGGAGCGGGGTTCTCCCTGTGCTGAATGCGTCACCGACATGGAGCTGGCGGAGCCAGCTTCCGGTCGACCATGCCTTGCTCCACGAGAACTCCGTTTGGGTGGTGTGCGTGCCGGCGTAGTGTTGCCGCCGGTATTTGAGGTTGAGACTTCCTCCCGCAAACTGCGTCCCCAACCCGAGATCCACGCTTACTGTACCGACGGGATCCAGTGTGGACGACGTCGCTGCCCAGTCTAACACCGCACCGTCCGCGAGCATGCGACGGACCGGCAAGGAATGTACGGGAACCGCCGGTGATTGGAGCGAGGCCAGAAGCGCACGCCGCCGGACCCGTTCCAGACGGCGCACGACCGGTAATCGATCGGTCCCCCTCACAAGGACGATCAAGTCATCCCAATCAACCGTCATGCGGACGCCGAATGCCTGGGCGAGTGTTCCCGTCGCAACGTAGAGCGCGCGATTCCTCCACACCGCGTGTGCGAGGTCCAGGGAGAGTGTCGAGTTGCCCTGGAGGATCTGGTGCGCGTCGGTGTCGAAGCCGATTCGAACCGCTCCCGGTTCGACGACTGTCATGTGTCTCCGTCCGGCTTCGAATGTTGTGGTTCGGATTTCCACCAACCGGAGAAACTGTGGCAACGACACCAGAACGGTGGAGTCTCTCACGAGGACATCGACGATAGAGTGTGGACCCCGGACGACACGAAGTTCCACGAACGCCTCGACCAGCGATGAGTCTTGCTGTGCAAACGCGGGCCGGGCGGTGATAGGCGCGTGGAGTACGGCGAGGAGCGTGACGGTCTTTCGGCTCAGTCGGCGCATCAATCAGCCAACGTCGATCTCGAGCGTCCGGTCGATGGTCGGGGTGGGCAGAACTCGTGTGGCTGGGATGTCTTCGCGCGCCGTCGACAGTTCCACGTGGAGGCGATATCGTCCGGCCTGCACCTGATCCAGTGGCAGGCGAAGTCGGCGGTTGAGCGAATAATAGACGGCGAGGGCCGTCTGCCAGTGTCGGACGGTGTTCCCGGAACCATCGAGTAACGTGAACCGGGCGGAACCGAGGAAGGCGGCGTTCCCCTCGCGTTTGAGCGCCAGCCACACTTCGAGGGTATCGTCGGTTGCCGCCGCCCGGAGGTCGTGCAGCTCGACTCCCGTGTGCACGCGCCCCTTGCGATACATGAGCGCGAGTATCGTACGCATCTCAAACGTGAGCCCGATACGCACCGCCGTATCGGCCGTGGCCCGGAGAGGCTCAGAACGCCGCGATGTCACGATGACTCGACTCCAGTACTCGCGGTCCTCCAAATCCTCCGGCGGCGTGGCGAGGAAGCGAACCACCTGCCGTTGCCCCGGGTCGAGCCGGACGCGTCGGGGAAACGCGCGAATCCAGTCTGCTGCTGAGGGAAACTCCGCACCGGGGTCCTCGATCAGCTTCACGTAGGGGTTTCCGAGCGAGTCGGTTTCGGGAAACCCAAACCGGAGGGCGATCTCCACTTCTTCCGCCTGTTCGGACGAGTTCGCCAGCGTGAACTGCGCCGTACGGGTGTGATGATCGATAAAGAGCGCGTGGGGAGAGACCAGGACCGCTTTGGTCACGAGCGGCGACACGGCCAAGATCGCAGTAGCGAGGAATAGAGATCTCGGGAGACACAGGTATTTCTGTAGTAGACGCATTAGTTCCCCGTGTAGGCAGCAGTGAGCACGATGGTCCCGCTGTACGCACCCGGAGCTTGGACTGGCGTTGGTACGACCGTGCCTCCCAACCAAATGAACAGGCGCCCTCTATTGGAGAGGTTTGTGACCAAAGGAACCGTTGGGTCGAAGGGTAGGGATTCGTTGATTCTGTCACGCAGGGCATACCCGCCGTCTGCCGGTCCAAACTGAACGGTCAGATTGGAACCACCGGAAACCAGCGAGGCAGGGAGTGTCAGATCAACCTGCACCTCCGCGTTGTTGACTCCGCGAATCCCAAATTTCCCGGCGTTCACCGCGTCGAGTCGGCTCACGGCCGTCGGGAAGCCGGGCAGCACATTGCCAAACTGGAGGTCCTGCAGTCCACGCGGCCGGATCGGCTGCGACGCGAGTTGCCTCGCACCTGTGACCGTGCATACGATTGCAGCGGCCACGATGAACCATTGTCTCAACTGACGCCGGGGGTACAATCGCAAAGCAGGCGCCGTCGACACGGTGGCCGACGACGCCCGACTCGAGCTCCGAGAGTGGCTGAGTCCGTCAGTTTCCCGTGTACGCACCGGTGAGTGTGACCGTCCCCGTGTATGTCCCCGCCGGCGGCGAGGCGGTTGCGTCAACCGTGCCGCCGAGGAAAACGTAGAGTTCACCGGTTGTCCCGTGGAGCGGGGTGGTGTCGCCGGCACTCGGCGTAAACGACGTCGCGCCCGCAATCGGGTCGTTGACCGTGTTGTGTACCCCGGTATACGTGATCGGCAGATTGTTCGCGCCGAACGTCAGGTTCGCCGGCAACGCCGTGAACGTGATGTTCACTTCCGCGGCTGCGGCGCCGGAGAGATCAAAGGTGCCCGCCGTCGCGTCCGAAACGGCGATCGTCTTCATGAAGCCCGGCAGCACGGATCCGAAATCGAGGTCGTTGCCCGCGTTCACGGTGAGAACGGGTTCTACAACCGCTCGCGCAGTGATGCTCGCCTGAGCCTCCGCCCCCGTAGGCAGCAACGGCAACGCGAGGGCGACGGCGAACGCCGCGGTCGCTGGAATGAATGCCTGCTTCATACTCATACTCCGGTCTCGGCCTTCCGATAATCAGGTGAATGGACTGTTGAGGAGATCTGTGGATTGGAACGCGCAACCGGCGTGCCACGGACTGCAGGGTGTAGAGAATCTTGACACCGAGACCGATTCGAGCCGCGACGCGGCCCCCCCTTGAGCGCACAACCTACTGCCGACCCGCCGCAGCAGGTGTCAAGGATATTGACACCTGTGGCCCCGGCGGCCTAGTGGCTTAAGTCTTTGCAATCAATGGTCTTATGCATGAGCAGGGTCTCGGGCATGCCCCCTGCATCGAGCCAGCTCACATGCCCATAAATCGCCCGATCCGTTGCTCCGACGGCAGTGCTCCGACTCTCCGATCCGGCCTGGTTCGGGTCTCGTGCTTGCTGGCTGGGGTTCTCTGTCCCACGGCGCAAGGTGGAATATTGGCGCAGAATCCGGTAGACGCAGTGCAAACTGCGGCAACGATAGGGGTTTCTGCCCAGGTGGCGTCGTCTGAGATGCTGAACGTTTCCGTGCAAGCGGCCGCCGTCGCCGACAGTGTCGCGGGAGAGGCGGAGCGCGTCACCCAGGGGGGGACTGGCGAATCGCTGACGATGGACCTTGCCCGCGGCGTGGCCCGGCTCATGACGAGCTGGATCGAGCCTGAACCGATTGCGGCCGGCAAACCTCGATCGGACCCGTTGCGTCCACGACTCCAGATCTCATTGGTGTACTCGGCAAACTGACCGGAGCCGCCGTGCCTTCGGGAGTGAGGCGGGCACATTATCATTCATTGACCACGGTAGGCACCGGCGACGGCGTTGCTGCCGGGACAACGTGCACGTAATCAACTGGCGAGTCTGTGAAGAAGCTCGTTCTGTTCGACATTGATGGGACCCTGCTCTGGTCCGATGGCGCGGGGCGCTCCGCGATTCGGTCTGCGATGTTAGCCGAGATGGGGACAGCAGGTCCCATTGATGGGTATCGCTTTGACGGTAAAACGGATCCACAGATCGTGTCAGAGCTACTGGAGGCGGCGAATCATCCCGATGCGTCGAGCGAGCGGCACATCGCCGATGTTTGTGGCCGATACCTGAGTCTTCTACAGACCGAACTCGAATCCGACGACCGGAGCATCCGAGTCCTGAAGGGCGCGGCGGAGCTCCTGAGCCAATTGGAGACGCGCTCGGACGTATTGTTGGGCTTGCTCACGGGGAACATTCGTGAAGGGGCGTCGCTCAAGCTGACCGCTGCCGGGCTTGACCCGCAGCGGTTTCGTGTCGGCGCGTATGGCTCCGATTCGGCACGGCGGGAACGACTGCCGGCAATCGCCGCTGCCAGAGCGGAGCCGCTGATGGGGTTTGCACCGCGGGATGACGCGCTGGTCATCATCGGAGATACCCCTGCCGACGTGACATGCGGATCCGCGCTGCGCGCCCGGGCGATCGGCGTAGCGACCGGTTCATATTCGGTTGACGAGCTGCGCGCGGCGGGCGCTTATGCGGTCTTCACAGATCTGGCGGATTCCGGTCCGGTAGTGGACGCGATCTTCGGGTGAAAGTCGCACCCGCGCCTGGTTCTCTCCGGATCCCGGAATTGGGTCCCTCGCTTGGGAAACTGATCAGTGGGACAAATCGTGTGCCGGGCGGCATCGCCCTCGACGACATCCGGGTGCAGTTGGTCAGTCGCGTCCTCGACGCAGCCGGTGAGGCGCGTCGACTGAACGCGAGCCACGAGCGCGCGGCGGCAATCGAGACTGTGGGGCCGAGTCTCTGGCACGAGGCTTGGCAGGCGGCCGTCACGTCCACGGCCGACCGTCTCGTTCAGCGGTCCGATGCCTACCTGACCGCTGAAGCGCGTGCGGCTGGCGTGCCGCGGCGAAGGCGCAGGCAGTTCTTGTTGAACGACAGCGAACGTCACATGCTGCAGAGACGGTTGGGAGCTAGCGGCGCGCCGCTCGTGCAGGCATTGGACGTCATGGAGATGAAGGCGCTCGAGGCGCTGGCCCCACGGGGAGCCGAGCGCGGGGCCCTCGATGCATGGGAAGACGCCCTTCGGCTCGTGGCACGACGACTCGAAGCTGCCTGGCTCGGATTGGAAGACGCTCTCGAAGCCGAGGTTTTGCGACGGCGTGCCATCGGTGACGAGATTGCTGCAAACAAACGGTCGCTGTGGCCGGTGTTCGTTTTTGGGACGATCGGTGTCATCGTGGCCGGTTGGCTCGGATTGGTGTTGGGCGGGTACATCGATTCCCCGCAATGGTTCAGCGAGCTGTGGAGCGTGGTTTTCCCGTGAGTGTTCTGGCCGTCGGTATCGACATCGTTGATGTGAGTCGGGTCGCGAGAATTCTCGAGCGATTCCCCGAACGTGCGATGGAACGGATTCTTACCGATGCGGAGCGCCGGTACTGTCATTCAATGGCCTTCCGCGAACAGCACGTGGCTGCGAGGATAGCCGCGAAGGAGGCCGCGTACAAGGCCTTGGTGGGGGACGGCGAAGACGGTTTCATTGTGTGGCAGGACGTTGAAGTGCACCGGGGGACCGCGGGGAAACCCAGGCTCGAGTTCCGAGGGCGCGCCCGCGAATCAGCGCGGAATCTCGGTGTCACAAATGTCCTCGTGTCTCTCACGCACACAGCAGCACAAGCAGCGGCCGTTGTGGTGCTGATCGGTGGCGACGGCGGGAACGGCGAATTGCCCTCCGCCTGCTGAAGACGCAGTCGTCAGACTACGTGGCCTGCTGACTGCCCTTGATTGTGATGTCCGTGACGCTCATCTAGATTCCGCGGTCCTATGTACCAACGCGCAAAACCCCTGGTCATGAGTGGGCTAGCGACGTGTTTGCTCGCCCTCTCCTATGTGCCGCCCCTAGGCGCGCAGTCCGATCCCGCCGCCGCGTCGCGTCGCGTCGCCGACATCTCGGCGATCGCGCTCGACGAATACGCGATTGGCGTTCGCAACGGACGGGTAGTGAACGAAGACGAGCATCGGGAAGCGCGTCTGTTCCTGGACGAAGCCCGGCGGATCGTCGACGACCTTCCGCCGCGGGCGCGCGAACGGGCGGCACCACTCCTCGACCAGTTGATCGACGGTGTGGCCGCTCTGGCCGACGACGGGCAGTTGCGGGAAGTCCTCACAAACCTCCGCAAGGCGCTCGAAGACGAACTTGGCGTCGCACTCGACCCGCTGCCTGACAGCCCGCCGTCGCTTGCGCATGGCGCAAGGCTTTACACACGGTATTGCCGCCAGTGTCACGGCGAAGCCGGGGCTGGTGACGGTCCCCTGGCTCCCGAGCTCGATCCGCCTCCGTCAGATCTCACCGATGATGCCGCGCTGCGACAGAGCACGCCGCTCGATTTCTTTCGTGTCGTGAATGTCGGCGTTGCCGGGACGGCGATGCCCTCGATGATGGCTACGCTGGATCTCGAAGAGCGTTGGGCGCTCGCGCTATACGCATCGACGTTGCGGCATACGCGGGAGGCCGAACGCCGCGGTGCAGCGTGGGCGTCCAAGGAGTGCGTGGAGTGTCAGGTGCTTGTGAGCGACTTCGGCGAAACGGCTGTTCTCAGTGACGACTCGCTCGCGGCGCTCGTCGTCGGCCACGGATCTGGCCGAGGCCCAACTGACGTGGAGGCAGCCATCGCGTACGCACGAATCGCGGGTGCGATGGAGGAGCTGGGGTCGAATCGAGCACTCGCGATTGCCCGAACTGTCAGCCGCGCGAAGGCCGTCGTTGCTGA
The DNA here is from genome assembly GCA_041599395.1 of Gemmatimonadales bacterium. GTDB lineage: Bacteria > Gemmatimonadota > Gemmatimonadetes > Gemmatimonadales > GWC2-71-9 > JBFHWR01. Next base: position 6,645 of record JBFHWR010000153.1, read on the forward strand.
GGCTGAGGGGCTCGCCGATCTCCGAGGCTCACGGGATGCCGCGGCGCGGGCGCTGGACGCATACCTCGTGTTTGAGCAGATCGAGGCCTCCGTGCGCGTGCGAGACCCCAAGCTCGCCGACCGCGCCGAACGGGCCTTCACCCAGTTTCGCGCGTCGCTTCTCGCAGGAGCGGGCGCTGCTGACGTCTCATCCGCGCGCGCGGCCGTGGAGCTCGCGCTGGACGACGCGCTTGCCACGACGACGGCGACGGCTTCGCCGGGTCTGCTCCTGGGCCAGTCTTTCCTCATCATGGTGCGCGAGGGTCTCGAGGCAATTCTGATCATCGGAGCCCTGATGGCGTTCTTGCTCAAGGCCGGCGCCGCCGAGCGCAAACGGGATATCGGCTACGGAGTGCTCGCTGCCCTCGGGGCCAGCGCCGTGACGGCTCTCGGGTTCGCAACCGTTTTCCGCAGCGCGACGCGTCACCAGGAACTGCTGGAAGGGGTGACGATGCTCTTGGCAGCAGCAGTGCTCTTTTGGGTGTCCTACTGGCTCGTGTCCAAGATCGAGGTGCGGAAGTGGCAGGAGTTTGTCCGCGCCCAGTTGGAGAAGGCCTTGGCCAGCAAGCGAGCATTCGCACTGGGCGCGGTCGCCTTTCTGGCAGTGTATCGGGAGGGTTTCGAGACGGTCTTGTTTTACACCGCGTTGTTCGCGACGGCTGACGGATCGACCCAATCGATTGGAGGCGTACTCGTCGGCATTGTCGCAGGTGCTGTTATTCTCGTAGCAGTGTACTTCGTCGTGTTGCGCAGCAGCCGGCGGATTCCCCTCAAGCTGTTCTTCGCGGTCACCAGCGCGCTCCTCTATTTGATGGCCTTTACATTTGCGGGTCAAGGAATTGCCGAGCTACAGGACGCCGGAGTGGTGTCCGCGACGCTCCTCGCGTGGATGCCATCGATACCCGTTCTTGGCATCTTCCCGACGGCGCAAACGCTCACGGTCCAACTCCTGCTGGTTGCGGCCCTCACCGGCGCGTTGCTGTGGGTGTTCTGGCTGGAACCCAAGGCCGTGCGCGTGAGATCCTGACCAAGTTCCGCCGAACTCGTCGACGGACACTGAAGGCATCAGCCTTGCGAGGACGCCGCAGGGGCGTGAGCTTCACGGTTCCACACAACTAGGAGGGCTGACATTCCCCGCGAGCTGTTGCCACACGTCCGCAAGGCGCTTGCGGGCCGATTTGATGTCGAGAGGGAGGTTGCTCGAGGGGGGGCAGCGCGCGTGTTCCTGGCGCGCGACACTACCCGGACCATGGTGGCCCTCAAGATCTTGCATCCGGAACTTTCCGTTACCGTGACGGCAGATCGGTTTCTACGTGAAATCGAGTACCTTCGCAAGATGGATCACCCGAATATCTCCAAACTACTTGACTACGGTGAGGTCGATTGGCTGGTCTACTATGTGATGGCATTCGTGGAGGGTCCGAGCCTGAGAACGCACTTGAAGAAGGTCCACCGGTGTGAGGTCGAGGAGACCCGCGACATCGCGTTTCATATGCTGGCCGCGCTCTCTTACGCCCATTGCATGGGCGTCGTGCACCGTGACGTGAAACCCGACAACGTGATTCTCGGCAGAGACAGAGCGGTGCTCATGGACTTCGGAATTGCCCGAGCGGTTGCGCAGTCAGCGGAAGATCGGCTGACGCGCTCAGGTTTTGCGGTAGGCACGTCGTCGTATATGAGTCCCGAACAGATATCCGGTGAGGGCGTCATAGATCATCGGAGCGACATTTACTCACTTGGTTGTGTGCTGTTCGAGTGCCTGACCGGCCGGCCGCCGTTCTGGTCGCGCCGGCAGGAAAAAGTGTTCGCGATGCATCAGGAGGAGCCCGCGGCGGACGTGCGCACGGTGCGGACTGACACGCCGGGCCCCATGGCGGCAGCCATCGGTCGGGCGCTGGAGAAGAAGCCTGAGGATCGCTGGCAGTCCGCGGACGAAATGCGTGAGGAGGTATCTCGCGACTAAGTTTCTGCCGCGGCCGGTGACAAGACGGTTGCGCGGGTCGGAATCGTGAGGTCGTCCTTCCGCCACCACACCCTGAGCAGAACGAGGCCGCACAGCAATACCGCGAAGCTCGTGGCCTGAGCCAGCGTGAACGGGCCGAGAATCCGATCGTCTTTGACCCGGATGAACTCGACCAAGAACCGTTCCGCACCCGCCGCAACGAGGTACACGGCAAACCGCCATCCGATGGCATGTTGGTGATTCCGCAGCCGCCACAGCAACCAAAAAACGAACATCATGGCGGCCACTTCATACAGTTGCGTCGGGTGCACGGCCAAGACGTCTCCGGGGGCGCTCCCGGCCGGGACCGTTGCGCCAAACTGTTGCTGGAGATTGAGCGCCGTGCTGGGGGGAAGACCTTCGGGGAA